>NZ_JAKVCI010000029.1:0-16218 GCF_022447305.1 Prochlorococcus sp. ALOHA_ZT_50
GTATGCCAGGAATGGGAGGTATGCCAGGAATGGGAGGTATGCCAGGAATGGGAGGTATGCCAGGAATGGGAGGTATGAGTGGTAATAAGCCAATGAAAAAACAAAAAAATAATAAAAAGAAAAAAGGTTTTGCCGATTTATAGTTTCTATATTTTTACCTTTAAATGATATTATTATTAAAAACGCATTAATTTAAGATGATTAAATTGCGCCTTAAGCGCTTTGGAAAGAAAAAAGAGGCAAGTTTCAGAATTGTTGCATGCAATAGTACTTCCAGAAGAGATGGTAGACCTCTACAAGAACTAGGTTTTTATAATCCAAGAACTAAGGAAACCAGGCTTGACACAGAAGCTTTAAGAACAAGACTTACTCAGGGTGCTCAGCCAACTGATGTTGTGAGAACTTTATTAGAAAAGGGAGGGTTATTAGAAAAAACAGAAAGACCCTCTATCGCAATTGGTAAAGCAAAGTTAGAGAAGGAAAAATTAGCTAAGGCTAAAACTAAAGACGAAGAAAATGATAGTAGTAAAGCTGAAAGCGAGAGTAATGAAGCTGAAAGCTAGTGATTTGATAAATTTTTATTCTTATTCAATAACTAGATGAAGGAAGTTTCCAAAACTGGTCACTTCAAAATAGATTTGCCAAGCTCTGATGCCGCTACAGCATTATCTGGACCTGGTAATTCTTTCTTAAAAAAATTTGAGTCTCTTACAGGAGTTTCTTTAACTATAAGAGGCTTACAACTTGAGATGAACGGTGTCATATCTAAAATTGAGAGAGCCTCAGCATTAGTAGAACTAACAAGACCAATTTGGGAACAAGGGTTAGAAGTCCCAGAGGTAGATCTTAAAGCGGCTTTAAGTTCTTTAAATATGGGCGAATCGTCTTCACATGCTGAACTTGGAAAAAAAATTCTTGCGCGTTCCAAAGAAGGAAGATATTTAAGACCAAGAACTATAAGGCAAAAAGAATATGTTGAATCAATTGAAAACTTTGATCTTACGTTCGCAATTGGTCCAGCTGGAACTGGTAAGACATTTTTAGCAACTGTTTGCGCGGCAAGGCTATTGAACGAGAAAAAAATTGAAAAAATTGTTTTAACCAGACCAGCTGTAGAAGCTGGTGAAAGTTTGGGATTTCTACCTGGTGATTTGCAACAAAAAGTAGATCCATATTTAAGACCCTTATTTGATTCTTTACATAGTATTTTCGGGTTTGATAGAACAAATTCGTTAATTGATAAGGGAATTATTGAAGTTGCTCCTTTGGCATTTATGAGAGGAAGAACCTTAGATAATTCTTTAATTATCTTGGATGAAGCACAAAATACTACTTGCTCTCAAATGAGAATGTTTTTGACCAGATTAGGAGAGAGATCAAAAATGGTTGTAAATGGAGATATTACACAAATTGATTTAAAAAAAGATCAGGAAAGCGGCCTCATCGAAGCATCGAGAATTTTCTCTGAAACTCAAGGTATAAAATTTTGTTATTTAACTGTTGAAGATGTAGTTCGTCATCCTTTAGTTCAGAAAATTATTGAGGCTTATCAATAACTTTATAACTCTGGAGATCCGTACCCTGAAATTTTAAAAATCGAGTAGAATAGAATCATATTTAAAAAAGAAAATGCCAGCAAGTAGTAATTTCAATCAAGCTATTCGTGAAGCACAAACTAGTTCAATTGTTGGACCTAATGTTGTTCAAAAAGCTTTACCTTACGTAGGTGGAGGTATGGTTCTAACTTCTTTAGGCGTTTTAGCAGGTGTCTCACTCATAGCAACAAATCCTGGGCTTTTCCAGCCTCTTTCAATAGTTGCATTAATTGCAGAATTGATTTTGTTTTTTATAGCCACAAGTGCTGCAAATAATGCAAATAATGCGAAGGCTTTGCCTTTACTAACAGGCTTTAGCTTGTTAACTGGATTCACCTTAAGTGGAATAGTTGCTTTAGCAATAGGAACAATTGGTATTGGTTCTGTTGGAACAGCTGCCTTAGCTACTGGTATAACTTTCGTTATTGCCTCTTACACTGGCCAAAGAATGAGTGATAGTGTTGGTCAAGCACTAAGTGGGGTAGTTGGTCTTGGGTTGATAGGACTGCTTATAGCAATGTTTGTCCAATTAATTGGAGGATTCTTTGCTCCAGGAGTTTTTGGAGGTTCAGGACTCGAATTGATAATTGCAGGATTTGGAACTGTCTTATTTGTTGCAATGTCTTTCGTTGATTTCTATACAATGCCAAGAAGATATAATGATGATCAATACCTTGCAGGGGCTTTAGGTATGTATCTAACTTATATAAATCTTTTTGTTTTTATATTGAGATTAATGATTGCACTCCAAGGCGGTGGAAGAAGAGACTAAACACATTACGTAAATAACTAACCTAAAGCGTAGATTTGTTTCTACGCTTTTTTATTGGGCGATATCAAGAATTTGTTTTTTTATGAATTCCTTTTGCTCTGAGTCATACTTTACTGAATTATCAAAACTATTGCCCATATCATCTAAGTCTCTAAGGACTTGATTGACAGACTTTGTAACTGACTTAGTTTCTAGCAGTCTTAAAATAGCCTTACATCTATCTGAAATGTTTTCCGATGTTATCTCATATTCATGATTATTATCTCTTCGATGAATAATAATTTGAGCGGAACTCATTATTAAATTTTTTACTACTATTTCTGTTACAGCATCACCACCTTCGTTCAGTTTGTAAATTAGTGAAAAAGGAAGTTTATCTAACAAAAAACAATCTTTATCTGATAAAGCGTATGCAAAAAATCCTCTGAGTCCATTTCTTGTTTTAGTTAGCTCTGCGATTCTATCTGCTAAAACCTCTTCGCTGAGTAAATCTTCACCCCACTCTTTGCACCATTGTGCGGATATGTTTATTGCTTGCGTGAACGAAGCTTCTTTTAAATTTATGGTTTTTTTTTCCATTTTTGATCAGAATTTTATTATTGATGCATTAAAAGTCTTTGGCCAATTATAGATCTGGGTTTGTAACTTTACTAGGAAGGCCAAATGTTGGTAAATCTACTTTAATAAATAAATTGATTGGAGAAAAAATAACAATTACTTCTCCAATAGCGCAAACTACTAGAAATAAATTAAAAGGAATACTTACTACAGACAATGGGCAAATAATTTTTGTTGATACGCCAGGTGTTCATAAACCTCATCATCGACTTGGAGAGATATTAGTAAAAAACGCAAAATCTGCAATTAATGGAGTTGATATGGTAATTTTTGTAATTGATTCAAGTGAAGAACCTGGTAGAGGTGATGAATATATTTTGAACTTTCTAATCGCAAATAAAACTGAGTTTATTGTTGCATTAAATAAGTGGGATTTGGTTAATAAAGAATTTAGGAATTTACGATTAGATCAATATAGAAGATTTTTTGGAATTAATAGAAACTTTCAAATTGTAAGTGCTTCTCAAGGAGAGGGATGTTCTGAACTAGTCGATATGGCACTTAATTTTCTTCCAGAGGGACCAAAACTTTATGGCGAAGAGACGATTTGCGACCAACCATTAGATAACTTATTATCTGATTTAGTAAGAGAGCAGGTATTAAAAAATACAAGAGAAGAGGTACCTCATAGTGTCGCAGTAAAGATAGAAAAGAGAGAGGAAATGAAAAGAAAAAATGGCAAAGTTTTTACAGCTATTTTGGCTACTATTATTGTTGAAAGATCAACTCAAAAAGGCATTCTTATTGGAAAGAAAGGTTCAATGTTAAAAATGATTGGTCAGTCAGCAAGATCAAATATGTCAAAATTAATTGATGGTCCAGTTCACCTAGAGTTGTTTGTGAAAGTTGTTCCAAATTGGAGAAAAAAAGAATCAAGGTTAATTGAGTTTGGTTATGAGGAAGATTTCTAGATGAGTGGTTTTAATTTTGATGTAATTACATTGTTCCCTAAAGCTTTTGAATTAATAAATAATTTAGGGGTCATAACAAAAGCTCTAGATAAGAATTTGATCGATGTAAATTTACATGATTTGAGAGAATATGGAGAAGGTTCTTACAGACAAGTAGACGATAAGCCTTATGGAGGAGGAGCAGGTATGGTATTAAAACCTGAACCTATTTATAAGGCATATGAATCAATTAGAAAATTACCTAAAAGTAAAACTTTGCTGATGACCCCACAGGGTAAAGTCTTAAAGCAAAAGGATCTTGCGAGATGGTCCACTTTGGATCAAATAATAATTATTTGTGGTCAATATGAAGGTTTTGATGAAAGGATTAGATGTTTAGCTGATGAAGAGATATCGATAGGCGATTATGTACTTTCTGGAGGTGAAATACCCGCTATATCAATAATTAACGGTTTGACTAGATTATTACCAGGAACTCTTGGTGATCCAGACTCCTTAGTCGATGAGAGTCATAATTCTTCTTTATTAGAATATCCTCAATACACAAGGCCTTTAACTTTTAAAGATATGAAAGTGCCAGATATTTTAGTGAGCGGTAATCATGAAGAGATTAAATCGTGGAGAAGAAAAAAAAGTTTTGAAAGAACATTGGAGAGAAGAAGTGACTTAATTTCAAATGAAAACTACAAAAAATCCCCACAAAGTAAGAGAATAATAAAAGAAAATAATCAATTCATGAAATTTAGAATAGGTAATGGATACGATATTCACAGACTAGTAGAGGATAGAGATTTAATTATTGGAGGTGTAAAATTGCATCATCCTGAAAATTTAGGATTGGATGGTCATAGTGATGCTGATGTTTTAAGTCACTCAATAATGGATGCATTATTGGGAGCACTTTCGTTGGGCGACATAGGAAAGTATTTCCCCCCATCTGATGAAAAATGGAAAAATGCTGATAGCTTGTTTTTGTTATCAAAAGTAATTGACTTGATAAGACAAGATGGTTGGGAAATAAATAATATTGATAGTGTTCTTGTTGCTGAAAGGCCAAAAATCATGCCACATATAAAACTAATGAAAAAAAACATTTCTGAAATTTTAAATATTGATGAAAATTTAATTGGGATTAAAGCAACCACGAATGAAAAATTGGGTCCAGAAGGGAGAGAAGAGGGTATAAGTTGCCATTCAGTAGTTCTTCTTGAGAAAAAATGAGATTTAATTTAAATTTGAAAAAAAAAATTCAAAGATTTTGTTTATTATTAATTTGCTTAGTAGTTTTAATTTTTCAATCTGATATTCCCAATTTAAAAGCTCTTACAATGGATAATTTTCAAAGTGAAATGGTCATAGAGGAATTAAGACTTAAAGTACCTGCTGATGTAAAAGCAGCTTGGCTAAATGCGGAAAAAGAAATATGGGAGCCATGGTTATCTTCTCAAGATGGTTTTTTGGGTAGACAATTATTTTGGGATAAAGAAAAAGAAGAAGCTTTAATATTGGTAAATTGGAAAAGTAAGAAATTATGGAAAAGCATACCAATGTCAGAAGTAAATGTAGTTCAACAAAAATTTGAAGATAATGTTAAAGCTGCTCTAAATGTAGGCGAAAATCCTTTTGAATTAATTTATGAGGGAGAATTAGATAAGCAAAGATGAATTTTGATATCAAGTTTGATTTTCAAAGAAGAGATAGGCTTGGACTCATTGAGGCTATTTGGGGGCAAGATAAGAGTATCGACCAATTAGAGAGATTATCTGAAAATGTATTAAGTAAAAATGAGGTTGTTTTCATTACTAGGATTAATAGTGAAAAGGCTAATTATCTTTTAGATTTGTATGATGATGCACGATTCTATGAAGAAGCAAATTGCCTAACAATTGGGAAAAATTTTAATAAAATAATTACGAATAAAAAAGTTGCCATAATTTCAGGCGGCTCAAGCGATTTGGCCGTAACACTTGAAGCACAATTAGCGCTCGAAATTTATGGAGTGAATTGTCAATCTTTTATAGATGTTGGAGTAGCGGGACTTCATCGATTGATGAGTCAGTTAGAAGAAATTAATAAATATGATGTATTAATAGTTTGTGCTGGAATGGAAGGAGCTTTGGCAACAGTTGTGGGCGGATTGTTGGCTCAACCGATAATTGCAGTACCTGTCTCAGTAGGATACGGCGTTAGCAAGGATGGAGAAACTGCTTTAAATAGTATGTTGTCAAGCTGTTCTCCAGGTATTGCAGTTATGAATATAGATAATGGTTACGGAGCAGCAATGGCGGCTCTCAGAATTATTAAAAGTATTTCCTAAATAATTACTTTTTTTCTATTTCTAATAGGTTTTCTATCCATAAATTTAGTTGTTTTGATAGCATTCCTTCTTCTCTCATTTTGATTGCTTTTATCACGACTTCTGTATTTACCCACTCTGGAAATCTTTTCGGCATTTATTTTTATATTCAGTATTTTTAATTTGGTACAAATTTTTATAAAAACAAGATCTAAGTAACAAATTTAATCTTTTATGTTTGATTTTGTACCTAATCTAGACAGCTCAGATGAGGTATGTTCACTTTCTACATTTTTTAATCTTTCAATTAGCTCAGAGAGATCTTTATGTGCTAACTCCCCATTTTGCTCCCATTTTAGAGACCTTGAGTTGCTATCAATTTTTTCTTTCATTGTTAAATTTAAGTATTAAAAATATAAAACGAAAAAAGGAGAAATTTGGTTATTGTTTCAAGCCTAAACTTAAAAAAATATGAAGATTTTTAATATATTAAATATTTTTCTTTTATCCGCCACCAACTATTGAAACAATTTCTAAATTATCACCATCTTTAAGCTTCACTTTTTCCCATTTCATTGAATTTATAATTAAATTATTTAACTCCACTACAATTGTGTTTGGTTTATATCCCATATGGTGAAGAGCTGTAGATAGTAGAGCATTTTCTTGATCAAGTTCTATTTTTTTTTCTTCTCCATTTACCTTAATTTTCATGAGACAACTCTTTTAGAATCATAATAGCGTCTTCTTTAGGATCTTCAGAATTCATTAATTGCGAAACTAGGGCAACTTTTTTAAACCCATTTCTTTTTAAATATGAAATATTATTTGACTTGATTCCTCCAATAGCAAACCAAGGAATATTTAAATCCTTTGTTAATGTTTTGATATTTTCAATACCTAAAGGTTTTTTATTCTTTTTTGTTGTAGTTTCAAATACTGGTCCTATTCCTATGTAATCACAACCCTCCTTAAGAGCATTTGAAATATCAATTGCATTATTTGCACTTATACCGACAATTTTTGAATATCCTAATAGTTTTCTTGCGGTTTTTAAATCTAAATCGTCTTGACCAAGATGAATCCCATCAGCGTTAGATGCCAGAGCTATATCAAGTCTATCGTTAACGATAAACAAAGAATTATATCTTTTACATAGATTTTTAATCTGAATTGCTTCTTGAAGATGATCTTGATCAGTTCCCGTTTTAAATCTATGTTGAATAATTCTTACTCCCGCAATTAAAATCTCTTCTATTATTTCTAATAAATTGTCTTTTTGATCTGTGATTACATATAAGTCATTTTCTTTTAATATTTCCTCCGACTTCTTAAACTTGCTATAACTCAATAAGTCAATTTCAATAGTATAAATTTCATATCTAATTTCCGAAGCGATTTTTGAAAGCTCATGATTCTGTAGCCTTGAAAATTCTTCTATGACTCGTAATGCTTCTTGAACTCGGGCTGAATTAGAACTTATAATTTGCTCAGAAGTTTTTCTGTTGATTTGCTCTTGATGAGTCAATCCTTTACATTTGTCCTCAATGTGATTTCTAGATTGTTTATAAACTTCTAAATGATTTTTTCCTAAAATTTGTCTAAAATTTTTAATCTTTTCAACATATTTTTCTTTGCCTAGGCCAAATCTAGCCCAATCCTCTAATACTCTTAGTCCTTCTCTAGCTCTATCTAGATTAGCGTCAATAATTTGATAAATTCTTAAATCTTCAGCGTCTTTAGGATTGGAATTCAGCATTTGTAATTTATTTTTTGTAGTTTTTAAAAATTTTCAGAGCATTATCTCTATCTTTTTTAATTTGATTAGAAAGTTGATCTATATTTTTGAACTTGATTTGAGATCTAAGTTTTTCAACTGGTTCTACAGATAGATTTAAACCATATAGATCGATATCTTTATTTATTAAATGAACTTCAACTGCAGATGGCAATAAAGGATTTATTGTTGGTTGAGAGCCAAGATTCATAACAGATTCAATTTTTTTGTTGGAATTTTCTATGGTTGTCCAAGATGCGTAAACTCCTTCTCCAGGTAAAAATTTTCTGCCATCTATTTCAAGATTTGCGGTAGGCCATCCTATACTTTTCCCAATTCCTTTACCTTTAACAACCTTTCCATTAAAACTATAAGGCCTATTAAGAATTTTGAAAGCATTTTTCAGATCACTTTTCTCTAATAGATCTCTTATTCTGCTGCTGCTGATTCTACCTTCCTTGTCTTCTAAAATTGGAATAATTTTTAGTTTAATATCCGTATCCTTAATCATATTTTTTATTGTATTTATATCTCCACTTCTTCTGAAACCAAATTTAAAATTAGCACCTACAGAAATGTTTTTTGCTTGTAATTGATTTATCAAAATATCTCTTACGAATCTTTCTGCACTTAATTTGGATAGTTCCATATCAAAAGGAATCAGAACTAATTGTTCAATCCCCAGATCTTCAAGAATAGATAGTTTTTCATAAGGGAGATCAAGTCTAAGACGCGTCTCTTTGTAAAGAACTTCTCGGGGATGAGGCCAGAAGCTTGCAATTGTTGGGGTATATTGATTTTCTTCAACTACACTTTTTATTAATTGTCTGTGGCCAGCATGAAGGCCATCAAAACTTCCAATAGCTATTGAGGTAGGACTCTTAACTTCAGATGGCGATATTAAAGAGATCAAAAGATTACGTGCAATTTTATGATTTTAGTGGCAAATTTGGATTGATTACAGTTTATTCAATCAAATGAATGTCTGACAAAATTGATTTTCAGTCCCTTTCATTTGGAATGCGGCGCATTGGATGGATACGCTTTTGGGTTCAGTCCATTTTAGGTGTTGTTGTTGCAGCTGTTTTGCTTTTTTCAAATGTTGTAAATAACAGCGAAGGACAGCTTGGCTTAGCGCCTGGTCTATCACTTACAACAATATCCCTGATTTTACTACTTTTTAGTCTTTGGCAAGGTTGGTTAATAGTTAGAACAGGAAGAGCAATCGCAAGCAACGCAAGACCCTCAAGAGGACAAACCGGTAAATTGATAAAACGAGGACTAATAGTTGATTTATTTGGAATTTTGTTTGGATTAATTGGATATCAAGCTCTTATGGGAGCCTTATTTATACAAGCATCCTCTCAAACAACTGGACAATTGATAACAGCGACATCTGATATCCCAATTACTGGTCTTGAAATATTATCAGTTCTCAGTAACACGCAAGTTATCGCTGCTCATTTTTTTGGACTTTGCTTTTCTTTATGGCTTTTAAGAAGGATTTACAAATGAATTATTAATTTTAGGTAAGTCATCTAAATTACCTCTCCAAAATAAATCTGGTTCTACAGGTGTAAGAGATATTTTATTTTCTTGTATTTGAGATACGTCACTGGGCCAGTTTTTTGGACCATAACCTTTTGATTTAAGATCTAAAACTACCTCACCTGCTAACCAATAATAATCGTCACCCCTTGGGTCTTCCCTTTTGGAAAATTGATTTTTATATTTTCTTACCGATAATCTTGTCCAGGATAATTCTTTTATCTTGTTTTTTTCGCAGGGGGGTATGTTCAAATTTAATAAAAGTGAAGCTGGCCAACTATCGTTAATTGCTTGTTCGGCAATATTCATTGCAATTTCTCCAGCAAATTCAAAATTCTTCCATTTAAAACTAGCAACACTTATTGCCATGGAAGGAACATTTTCTAAAGTGCCTTCCATAGCTGCAGCGACTGTGCCTGAACAAAAAATATCTGTCCCTAAATTGGGTCCGTGATTTATTCCGGATAGTACCAGATCAGGTTTATGATCCAAGAGTTCAGATAGTGCTAATTTGACACAATCAGCAGGTGTGCCGGAACATCCCCAAGCTTCAATACCCTCTCCAAATAATTCGTCAGCTTTTTCCACTCTTAATGGGGATTGTAAAGTAAGACCATGACCAGTAGCTGATCTTTCTTGGTCAGGACATACTACTTTTACCTTATGTCCTCTTTTTTGGGCTGATTTTGCTAAAGCTCTTATCCCCGCTGCGAAAACACCATCATCATTGCTAATTAATATATTTAACGGTTTCATTAATCAAGACATTTTATTTATGGACGATATTTAAGTAAGATAAAGCAATACTTATTTTTACTATATCAGTGAGTCAAATTGAATCATTAAGTCAAATTGAGGAAAAACTAAATAATCTTTCTCTAACAGCAAAAAATAATATAGATAATTCTAATACTCATGAAGAACTGGATCAATTGAGAGTTTCCTTGCTAGGGAAAAAAGGTGATTTATCAATTATTTTGAAAACAATGGGTCAATTATCTGCTACTGATAGACCAATTATTGGCCAGAAGGCAAATTTAATAAAGATAAATTTGCAAGAACTAATAACTGAAAGAAAAAATAAACTAAACAGCGAAGCCTTAGATAAAAAGATTAAAAAAGAAAAAATTGATGTAACTATCCCTTCAATTGGAACACCCCCTGGGAATAAACATCCTTTGATTTCAACTCAAGACGAAATAATAGATATTTTTTGTGGTTTAGGATACTCAGTTGAAAGTGGCCCTGAAATAGAAACTGATTTTTATAATTTTGAGTCTCTCAACATACCCAAAAATCATCCCGCAAGAGATATGCAGGATACTTTCTACTTAGATGAAAATCGACTTTTAAGGACCCATACTTCTCCTGTTCAGATAAGGTACTTAGAGAAGAATCCTCCTCCAGTAAGAATTATTGCTCCCGGGAGAGTATATAGGAGAGATGCAGTAGATGCTACTCATTCCCCTGTATTTAATCAGGTTGAGGTTTTATGTATCGATCAAGACATTAATTTTAGTCATTTAAGAGGAACAGTTCTTACATTTTTAAAGACCTTTTTTGGAGATATTCCTGTAAGATTTAGAGCTAGTTATTTCCCATTTACTGAACCTTCAGCAGAAGTAGACGTCCAGTGGAAAGGTAAATGGTTAGAAGTAATGGGTTGCGGAATGGTTGATCCAAAGGTCTTAGAAAAATTAGGAATAGATTCTGAGAAATGGACTGGTTTTGCAGCAGGATTAGGAGTTGAGAGATTTTGTATGGTGAGACATCAGATCGACGACATCAGAAAATTTTATACAAATGATATTAGATTCTTAGAACAGTTCTAATAGTATTTAATTTTTAAATTAGGATTGTCCAACAAATTAGTTTAAGATAGTCCTAGTTTTAATTTTTTGATTGGTACGTAAAGCAGGACTAATCGTTAATGATGGAAAGGAACTAGCTGTTCAAACTGCAACTTCTGTTCAAAAAAAATTGGAAAAATCTAATTTTGAAGTTGTAAGAGTTAGTAGCTCTGGAGGGATGGTTGGTTTCGCAAATCCTGATCAACATGTTCGTCCTTTGGGATATACGAATTGTGTCCCTGAGGGGTTTGATTCATCAATGGAATTTGCAATTGTTCTTGGCGGAGATGGGACTGTGCTTTCTGCTGCAAGGCAAACGGCACCTGCTAAAATTCCAATTCTTACAATAAATACTGGTCATTTAGGATTTCTTGCGGAAGCTTATTTATCTAACCTAGATGAGGCTATAGATAAAATAATTGCTGGAAATTGGGATATTGAAGAAAGAACTTGCTTTATCATTAGTGTAATGAGGAATGATCAGAGGAGATGGGAGTCTCTCTGTCTTAATGAGATGGCTCTTCATAGAGAACCTCTGACAAGTATGTGTCATTTTGAGATTTCTATAGGGCGACATGCTCCTGTGGATATTTCAGCTGATGGAGTAATTTTATCTACTCCAACTGGTTCTACCGCCTATTCTCTAAGTGCTGGAGGACCAGTTATCACACCTGATTGTCCAGTCGTGCAATTAACTCCAATTGCTCCACATTCATTGGCATCTAGGGCATTGGTTTTTAATGATTCAGAGCCAGTAACTGTTTTCCCTGCAACTCCTGAAAGGTTAGTAATGGTTGTTGATGGAAATGCTGGTTGTTATGTTTGGCCTGAAGATAGAGTTTTAATAAGAAAAAGTAAACACTCAGTAAAATTTATTAGACTTGAAGATCACGAATTTTTCCAAGTTTTAAGAAATAAACTAGGTTGGGGTTTGCCCCATGTGGCTAAACCTGACAAATAACAATTACTTAAATTTATTTTTTCCCTTTTAATAGAAAAACAGGATTATTTGGTTCTAATCTCATTCCCTCAGCAATACTTAAGCTTTTATAGGTCTGAATTAAATTTAAATTTGTTTTGAAATTTTTATCTTCTAATTCCTCTTTCAATTCTTTAATAGTTTGAATGTCAATTATTGGGATAACGATAATATCTCCAATACTCATACTCTGAGCCAAAGTATCAATTATTAGAAGTTTAGTCTCTTTATTACATCCTCCAATTACTAATCTATTAGGTTTTTCAAGAGAACTTAAATTATTCATATTCAAGATGCAATTTATGTCTTCCTCAAAAATAAATTTTGGTTTAACGCCAAGCCTTTTTGAGTTTTCTAGTATTAATGCTTTTGAGCCAATCCTTTTATCGATACAAAACAAATCTAAATTAGGCCTTAATTTTAATGCCTCTAAACCAATTGACCCACAACCTGCTCCTATATCCCAAATGACACCATTTTTTGGGAGCTCTAGATCAGCTAAGATTTGAATACGAACCTCCCTTTTAGTTAATAAGTTTGGTCTATCATCAAAAGTCTTAAAAATATGGTCACTGATTCCGAAAAGAGGGAGATTATTATTTGAGTAATTTTTCTTTGTTTTTGTAAGAACAACAATGTTCAAACTTGATATATCAGAGGGTAATGATTCTTTAAGATTTAATTTTCTTATATTTTCTTTGTCGAAGCCTATTTCTTCACAGAGCCAAAAATCATAGAAGTCAATAAGATTTAATTCTGATAAGTTTTTTTTGATTATTTCTAAACTTTTGTTATTTGAATCTGTAATAATAGCCAAACTTGAAGGCCTTGCTTTAAGAGCCTCAACTAACTTAGTAGAATCTCTGCCGTGAATACTTACATTAACAGTATCTTGCCATGGGATCTTTAACTTACTAAATGCTAATTGAATGCAAGTATTTGAAGGGTAGAAACTTAATTCATCTTTTGAAAAATTTTCTAGTAATATTCTCCCAATTCCAAACCAAAGTGGATCTCCTCTAGAAATTAAAATAACATCAGTTTTTTGAGATCTAAGCCAGTTAACAAGTTCGTTATTACTTTTGCTCGAAAAAAATGATTTCTTTTTTAATAAACCATCTTCGCTCCATGATTTAATTTCTTCAAAATATGAATTTGGAACTGCAATATTTTCTGTTTCTAAAAATAGATTTTGTAATTTGAAAGATAGATCCTCAAATTTATAAGAATTAATCCCAATTACATGAATTTTTCTATTAACTTCAGTCATCAATATTTAATGAAATGGAACTAAATTGTTTGAATGTTTTATTAAATTATCTTATTATTATTCGAGTTATCATAGTAAATTAATTGTCTGAAAGGAGAAAGAGATTACATGATTTATTGTTAACTCTAATTAATAAAGATAGTGAATTTGAGTTTATTGAAGAAGATTCTAGCGATTTAACATCTAGCTATTCTGAAAAAGACACTTTGAATTTATCTCGAGTTATAGAAAAAAATCGTAAAATAATCAAAAGATATCAAGCTATTGTAAGAACAGCTGTAACTCTTGATGCCCTGATGGATTCTGAAAATGAAGAAAATTACAAAATCAAATAAAAATATTTTTTTAAAAGGAATATTACCTTTACTTTTACTACTATCCTTTATTTTTAACCCATTAAAAGTATCTGCAGAAGTTGCAGAAACAGAAATAAATGGGGAATTAATAAATGCTAGTAGTGAGTTTTTAAGGGACTTGGACTTTGAAACTTGGCAATTAGTAGCTTATAAATCACCTCTTTTTGAAGATAAATTGATCTTGAGAGTAATAGGATATCCAGGAAATCTTAGGATTGATCATCCCACTGACTTGAGGGTTGAATCAGGGAGAAAACAGTGGCTTTTAGATGATAAAACATTACTTAATGTGGAATTAGCAAATGATGGAAGACAAGCTGCAGCAGAATTCGATCTTGATGAATTGATTAAAAATTTAGATAAAAATAGACCATTAAGATTATCTTTGTCGGGAGTTTTTTCTGAGTTACCTGTTCCTCCTTTTGTTGTTAAAGAGTGGAGATCAATAAACTGAATTTGATTTTTGGAGATGTCTGAAAAAAATGTAAGCCATACAAAATGGATGAAAAGAGCAATTTTTTTGGCTTCTTTAGGCAAAAATACAACGAGTCCAAACCCAAGGGTGGGAGCAGTGATACTTGATAAGAATGGAAAGCTTATTTCAGAAGGGTTTCATTTCAAGGCAGGGATGCCTCATGCAGAGGCAATGGCTTTTAATAATTTAAAAAAAGATGCTAAAGGTGGGTCAATTTATGTAAATCTTGAACCTTGTTGCCACCAGGGTAGAACACCTCCATGTGTAGATAAGGTGATATCCTCTGGGATAAAAAAGGCTTATATATCTATTGAAGACCCTGATGTAAGAGTCGCTGGTAAAGGTATTAAGCTGCTAAAAGAAGCTGGAATACAAGTTCACTTAGGATTATGTAAAAAAGAATCCTTAGATCTAAATAAGGCTTTCATTCATAGGAATATTACTAAAAAGGCATTTGGTGTTCTTAAATGGGCAATGAGTATTGATGGAAGAATAGCTTTAAAAAATGGAAAAAGTAAATGGATTACTAATGAAGAATCAAGGGCATTAGTACACTCTTTTAGAGCAGAATTTGATGCAATAATCATTGGTGGAAACACATTAAGAAGAGATAATCCCCTCTTAACTACTAGAGGTTTAAAAAATCCTGAGCCTTTGCGGGTTGTGTTTACAAAAAGTTTAGACCTGCCAACAAAATCTAATCTTTGGGATTGTAATAAGGCAAAAACATTAGTTATTTATGATTCTTCTACAGCAAATGAAAACTACCTCACTAGGATTCCAAAGTCTGTTGAAGTTGAAAAGGTATCATCAGATAATCCAGAGTTAATTTCAAAAATACTTGCTAAAAGGGGATGTAATAATGTTTTGTGGGAATGTGGCCCTCGATTGGCTACTGCCGCTATTAAATCTAATTGTATTCAGGAAATTATTACTTTTATTGCTCCAAAAATTTTAGGTGGAGAAAATAGTATGAATCCCCTTGGGGATTTTGAGTTTGGAGAAATGCATGAAATTATTAAATTAAGCGAATCTCAGCTTAGTTTGATTGGTGATGATATATGCGTTAAGAGTTTATTCAAAAATTAATTTTTAAGATATTTATTTGGGTTAAAGTACCGTACGGTTCTTACCCAAAAAAAACAATACAGATACGGAAACTGTTGGTTTAGTTTATAATAAGTTCAAATTTGCCCACAATTATGCCAATAAGACAAGACGATAATCAACCTAATAGAAGATTTGGAATTGTAAATATCATTTTGATAGGAGTTGGAGCATTACTTTTATTTAGTAGCCTTTTCCCTAATCAAAATATGCAAATCCCTAGGGTTCCTTACTCTTTATTTATAGATCAGGTTAATGATGGGGAAGTTAAGCGTGCATATATCACTCAAGAACAAATTAGATATGAGTTAAATGGAGCTGAAGAAGGCGCCCCTTCTGTTTTAGCAACAACCCCAATTTTTGATATGGACCTTCCACAAAGGTTAGAAAGTAAAGGGGTGGAATTCGCTGCTGCTCCTCCCAAAAAACCTAATTTCTTCTCAACCATTTTGAGTTGGGTTGTTCCCCCTTTAATTTTTATACTTGTTTTACAATTCTTCGCTAGAAGAAGCATGGGAGGCGGAGGTGCTCAGGGAGCTCTAAGTTTTACTAAAAGTAAAGCAAAAGTTTATGTACCTGATGACGAATCAAAAGTCACATTTGCAGATGTTGCTGGAGTTGATGAGGCCAAGGACGAATTAACTGAAATAGTTGATTTCTTAAA
>NZ_JAKVCI010000003.1:0-12630 GCF_022447305.1 Prochlorococcus sp. ALOHA_ZT_50
AACCATTCGCGAGCTCTTGCCAATTGAAAGTTCATCAGTGACTTCCACTGTTGGTTTATTTTTCCTTGTAAAAGCTCTTCTTCAGAATAATTAAATTTTTCAATATCCACTTGCGGGAGATAAATTCTTCCTCTCTGTCTATCTTCTCCTACATCCCTCAAGATATTTGTTAATTGATTTGCAATTCCAAGAGCTATAGCTGCTTCAGAGGGGTCAGGCATAGCACTCCATGGAGCTGATGTATAAGCGCTATCAATCCCCATCACATTTTGAGTCATTAAACCAACAGTCCCTGCGACTCTATAACAATAGAGTTTTAATTCATCAAAATCTTTGTATCTAAATTTATTAAGATCCATTCTCTGGCCATCTATCATGTCTAGATAAGGTTGAATACTTTGTGGATATTTTTCGATGGTGTCTAGTAGAACGGCATCTAATTCCGATTTAATGTTGCCTTTAAAAACATTCTTTGTATTTTCTTCCCATGCATTTAAATTTTCTGCAAGTTCATCTTGCGATTTAGTTGAAGCTTCTAAGCTATCCATTATTTCATCTGTTCTTCTACACCAAACATAAATAGCCCAAATAGCTTTTCTTTTCTCTTCAGGTAGCAGAAGGGTTCCCAAGTAAAAGGTTTTAGCCCATTTTTGGGTTTCTTTTCGGCATATCTCGTATGCTTGATCTAGTTGAGAAATTGAATTTTTCAAAAAGTTTTAGATGAATTTTTAAATTACTGGAATGTAAATCTCATGAAGAAACATTTTGAGGAGTTTTGGAATACTCCTTATTGATTGATTCCGCGCATAATTTACCACTTAAAACAGCTCCTTCCATAGATGCTAAATATTTTTGCATAGTATAATCACCTGCTAAAAAGAAGTTTTTTATAGGAGATTTTTGACTAGGTCTGAACTCTTGGCATCCAGGAACTGCTTTATAAACAGATCTTGGAGTTTTGACTACTTTATATTTTCGTAAGTTTGTTTTATCGTCTCCCATGAAATGCGTTGGGAATAATTTTTTGAGTTCCTCCATAGTTGCATCAACAATATCCTGATCACTCCTATTTATCCAATCTTTTGCTGGTGCAAAAACCAATTCAAGCATTGATCTATTTGGATCTTCATATTCTTTGCAGGTGATACTCATATCTGCATAAACACTGAGGAGAGGTGATCTGCTGAATAATAAATGATCAATATCTGTTAATTTTTTGTCAAACCATAAATGGATATTAATGACTGGCACACCATTTAAACCATCTAATTTAGAAAATGCATCTAACCCTTTCCATTGTTTAGGGATCATTAATTTAAAAAGATCTACAGGCATTGCACTTACATAAGCATCAGCCGTTAGCTCTTTCTTTTCGTTTTTATCTAAAGAGGCAATAGTAAAACTTTTAACAGTGCTGTCCTCATTAAGGTTGATTTGCCTTAATGGACTATTCATGTGAACTTCTCCACCACGAGCAGTAATATAATCAACCATTGGCTGGCAAAGTCTTTCTGGAGGAGCTCCGTCAAGGAATGCCATTTTAGAACCATTTTTTTCTTGTAAAAATCTGTTTAATGCTGTTAATAAAACTGTAGATGATATTTCATCCGGTCCAATGAAATTAAGAGCTTTACTCATCGCTATAAAAACTTCATCATTAACTCTTTCCGGTATATTGTGCTCTTTTAGCCAATCTGTCCATGATTTTGTATCACATTTATCTAAGTACTTTTGGCCTCTCAACATTGCAGGCACTAAACCTAATCCAAATAGAATCTTTTCATTCCATGAAAGCATATCATTATTGCTTAGTATTGCTGATACACCATTAACTGGAGCAGGTATATCGGGAAAGTCGAATCTACTGTAAGTTCCAGGCTCTGATGGCTGATTAAAAATCATTGAATGACTTTTCCATTGGAGTCTATCTTCAATATCTAATTCCTTAAAAAGTTGCAACATATTTGGGTAGGCTCCAAAAAATATATGTAACCCAGTTTCATACCAATCTCCATCTTCGTCTTTCCATGCGGCAACTTTCCCACCTAAAACATCTCTGGCTTCAAGTACAATCGGAATGTGTCCATTATCGACTAAATATTTAGCGCAAGATAAACCTGCTAAACCAGCACCAGCAATTACAACACGCATTATTAAATCAAGAAATAAATTAACACTTACTAATAAGCTACATTAAAGTTAGAACATAATAGTTTTTTTCGTTGATTATTTCGTAAAATTATGGAAAAAATGCTTTTAAAATCGACTACTAGGCATGTAAGAATTTTTACTGCCGAAGTGGTAGATGAAGAATTAAAGTTTCATCCCAATAAACTAACTCTTGATTTAGATCCTGATAACGAATTTATTTGGAACGAAGATTCTCTAAACAAAATAAATGAAAAATTCAATGAATTAATAAAAGAGAGAGCAGGAAAGGATTTAGATGATTATGAACTTCGAAAAATAGGATCAGAAATCGAAGGTTTAATTAAATTTTTGCTTCAAAATGGTCAGCTAAGTTATAACCCTGATTGTAGAGTAATGAATTATTCAATGGGTTTACCAAAGACAAATGAAGTGCTGTGAATAGATCATCCTCAAATAGAAGGCCAAGGAGAGGCTCAAATAGAAGTTATTATCCTCCAAATCCAAGGGACGTGGATTCATATGGTCAAAGAAACAATAGATTGCCTGCTTCTTCTGAACAAAAGATCAACTTTAGTACAGGAACCATTGCCGTACTTGCTGGAGTTCTAATTTTAGGAGTTGGTATTGGGAGCGCTATTACCAGTACAACAGATGGCGGGCAGGGAAATATAGCAAGTCAACAACAATTAGATATGGCTGTTCCAGACCCTGAATTTTGCAGACAATGGGGAGCTAGTGCTTTTGTAATTGATGTTGAAATGTATACGACTCTAAATCCATCTACGAGTTTTGTAACGCAACCAGCTCTTCAGCCAGGGTGTGTTATTAGAAGAGAGAATTGGACAGTTTTACAAAAACAGGGCGCAATTAGTAATGAAGATGTAAGAGAATGTAAGCAAAGGATGAATACTTTTGCTTATATTGGTTCTATAAGAGATAAGCCAATAGTTAAGTGCGTTTATCAGACTGATGTAAATGAAAATAAATTTATAATAAAAGGCGATGGACAAGCCGAAGACGGCGGGGTAGGTATTAACAAAGAAGCAATTCAGTTTTGATCGAAATTATATATGCCTCAAAGGGCTTTCTAAACTAGCAAATTGTGGGAGAATGTTTTTCTTAAATACTTCTGATGCTCTTGATGTATATCTTGACGGATTAGTAATTAATTTAAGTTCTCTTTTAACCTCTAAATCAGCAACGAATGCTTTGTGGATTGTTCCAGCCGATAATTCTCTTTCAATAGAAACAACAGGCAAAAAGGAAGCTCCTAAACCTGATTGAACTGCATTCTTGATTGCTTCAAGAGAGTTAAGTTCCATCTCAATTTTTAATCTTTGAATATCAAGCCCAGAATCTTGAAGAAGTTTGTCAACAACTTTTCTTGTTGTAGATTGTGAGTCTAATGTTACAAAATTTAATTTGTATAAGTCTTCTTTTAGAAGCTCTTTTTTGGTCGAAAGTGGATGTTTAGATGGTAAAACTAATGCCAATTCATCAGTGGCATATGGAATTACTTGTAGCAAATTTTCCAAATCTCCAGGTAATTGTCCGCCAATAATGGCTAAGTCAATTTGTCCATTGGCCACACTCCAACCAGTTCTTCTCGTACTATGAACTTGAAGTTGAACGGATACATCAGGGTATTTTTGTCTGAATAGTCCTATCATTCTCGGCATTAAATAGGTACCCGTTGTTTGGCTCGCTCCAATGACAAGAGTTCCACCTTTTAAGCTATTTAAATCTTCAATAGCTTTGCAAGCTTCGTCGCATTGATTCAAAATTCGTTCACAATATTCAAGTAATAGTCTCCCTGCTTCAGTCAATAGAGCCTTCCTACCACCTCTGTCGAAAATTGTGATTTCAAGTTGTTTTTCTAAATTTTGTATTTGTAAACTTACGGCAGGTTGGGTTACATATAAGAGATCTGCAGCTTTTTTAAAACTTCCTTGAGCTGCTATAGCTTTTAATATTCTTAATTGGTCGAGTGTAAATGGTAATTCTGGCATCTATTATGCCTACAATTTCTTATAATTCTAATGCTTAGGAGCATTCTTGTTAAGAACAAAAATTATTTGAACAATTTAAATATATGGAGACTCATAAAACTTCGCTAATCATCTTAATTTTGATTTTGATTTTTGCGGTCATTCATAGTGGGGGAGCTGCTTTAAGAATCAAAGCAGAATCTATTATGGGTCCAAGATTATGGCGGTTATGTTTTGTTTTTTTAAGTTTGCCATCTGCAATTATCTTGATTAGTTATTTTTTAGCTCATAGATATGACGGAATCAGATTATGGAATTTACAGGGCAATAATTTTGTTTTTATGGTCGTTTGGTTCTTAACTGCAATAAGTTTTTTATTTTTATATCCCGCTACTTACAATTTGCTAGAAATTCCTTCGGTTTTAAAACCTAAAGTACGAATCTATGGAACTGGGATAATGCGAATCACAAGACATCCACAAGCATTTGGTCAGATAATTTGGTGTTTTGCT
Organism: Prochlorococcus sp. ALOHA_ZT_50; assembly: GCF_022447305.1. Classification (NCBI taxonomy): domain Bacteria; kingdom Bacillati; phylum Cyanobacteriota; class Cyanophyceae; order Synechococcales; family Prochlorococcaceae; genus Prochlorococcus; species Prochlorococcus sp. ALOHA_ZT_50. The sequence goes on from NZ_JAKVCI010000003.1 coordinate 4,652, forward strand.
CATACTTTATGGATTGGTACATCATTCACATTAGTAACTTCTATTGGCTTAGTTTTGCATCACCTTTTTGCAATCTGGCATGGCGATAAGAGATTAGCAAATAGATTTGGAGAAGAATTTGAAAATTTTAAAAAAAATACTTCCATAATCCCTTTCTTGGCGATACTTGAGGGGAGGCAAGAATTTAAGATTAAAGAATTTTTTAGGTTATCTCAAGTTGGCATATTAATTGCAATAGGCGTACTTTGGTGGTCTCATCAATATATAAATATTGCTGTTAAAACATTTAATTCATCATTTTTGTCTGAATTTTTCAATTGACAGTTTAAAATCAAAATATAAGTTCTTTAAAAAATGCCACAAGCTTCAGAAATTGCCTGGTTAATTCCTGTTTTCCCACTTATTGGAGCAGTGCTTTCTGGCTTAGGACTAATAAGCATTAACAAGAAAATTAATAATTCAAGAGAAATTGTTTCTGTAGGTCTGATTTCTTTCGTTGGGATTTCTGCGGTAATTAGTTATAAAGCTTTAATTGAACAAGTTAATGGTTATCAATCAGTAGAAAAATTATTTGTATGGGCCAATGCTGGGGATTTCACAATTCCAATGGGATTTGTCCTTGATCCTTTGGGGAGTGTAATGCTTGCGTTAGTAACTACAATAACTTTGCTGGTAATGATTTACTCTCATGGTTATATGGCGCATGACAAAGGTTATGTCAGATTTTTTACATATTTAGCATTATTTAGTAGTTCAATGATGGGATTAATAGTTAGTCCGAATTTATTAGAAATTTATGTTTTTTGGGAATTAGTTGGGATGTGTTCTTATTTATTGGTTGGTTTTTGGTATGACAGGGATGGCGCTGCACACGCTGCACAAAAAGCATTTGTTGTTAATAGAGTGGGAGATTTTGGTTTATTACTAGGAATTCTTGGCCTATTTTGGGCAACAAATAGTTTTGATTTTAATGAAATAGCTACTGGAATTTCTCAATCGATATCTGACCATTCGATACCCATTTGGGCTGCTTTATTACTTTGTTTTTTAGTTTTTCTAGGGCCAATGGCTAAATCCGCTCAGTTTCCTCTTCATGTGTGGTTACCTGACGCAATGGAAGGTCCTACACCAATTTCTGCACTTATCCATGCTGCAACAATGGTTGCAGCAGGAATATTTCTTGTAGCAAGACTTCAACCTTTGTATTCAATATTCCCCTCTATTCAGTTCATTATTGCTTTAGTTGGCACCATTACTTGTTTTTTAGGAGCCTCTATAGCTTTGACCCAAATGGATTTAAAAAAAGGTTTAGCTTATAGCACAGTTTCTCAGCTTGGGTATATGATGCTCGCAATGGGTTGTGGAGCACCAGTAGCAGGAATTTTTCATTTAGTGACTCATGCTTGCTTTAAAGCAATGCTATTTTTGGGATCTGGTTCAGTAATACATGCTATGGAAGAAGTAGTTGGCCATCAGCCTGTATTAGCTCAAGATATGAGATTGATGGGCGGTTTAAGAAAAAAAATGCCATATACATCAACAACATTTTTAATAGGTTGTGTAGCAATTAGTGGAATTCCTCCATTGGCAGGTTTTTGGAGTAAAGACGAGATACTCGGAAATGCTTTTATATCATTTCCAGCTTTTTGGTTCATAGGACTTCTAACAGCTGGTATGACTGCTTTTTATATGTTTAGGCTTTATTTCTTGACATTTGAAGGAGATTTCAGAGGGGAGAATAAAGAATTGCAAAAAGAGCTTCTAATAGCCTCTAAAACAAACCTAGATGAAGAAAATGAAGAAGAGCATGAAGAACATGGCTCTATTCATGAGTCACCCTGGTCAATGACATTTCCCTTGGTATTTCTAGCTGTACCGTCTGTAATTATCGGTTTTATGGGACTTCCATGGGATAGCAAAATTGCAAATTTACTAGATCCTGAAGAAGCAGAGACTGCTGCAAAAGCCTTCGAATTAAAAGAATTTTTGCCTTTAGCACTTGCGTCAGTACTTATTGCATCAGCTGGAATCATTATTGCTTATCAGGCATATTTTGTGAAAAAAATTAATTTATCAGTTTTATTTGCCGAAAAGTTTCCTAGCATCAACCGATTTTTATCCAATAAATGGTATCTAGATGATATTAATGAAAAACTTTTTGTTAAGGGTAGTAGAAAACTTGCTAAAGAAGTTTTAGAGGTTGATTCTAAGGTTGTTGATGGCGTCGTAAATCTTACTGGACTTGTAACTTTAGGTAGTGGAGAAGGTTTAAAATATTTTGAGACTGGTAGGGCTCAATTTTATGCGCTTATTGTTTTTGGAGGTGTAATTTTACTAGTTGCTATATTTGGTTTTCAATCTCCTCAAGTATCTTAATTACAATTGTGTGTCTTCACTGTCCATTGGGGTGAAAAAATACAGAAAATTTCTAGACTTTATTTAAGATAAATTTCTTATTAAATTGAGTACTTATTTTTATACACATTTTGCGACACAAATGTTGGGAACTTTGGGAGCTGGATTGTCTAATTTTCCTTGGTTATCTGCTTCAATTTTATTCCCAATTGGTAGTGCATTTGTGATACCTTTTTTCCCAGATAAAGGGGATGGCAAAGAGGTGAGATGGTTTGCATTGTCTATTGCATTAATAACTTTTTTAATAACTGTAGGTTCATATATAAATGGCTTTGATATTAGTAATGAAAATGTTCAACTTAAAGAAAATATTAGTTGGCTCCCTGATTTAGGTCTTACTTGGTCTGTTGGCGCTGATGGCATGTCTATGCCGTTAATATTATTGACTAGTTTTATAACTGCTTTAGCAGTTCTTGCTGCATGGCCAGTCAAGTTCAAACCAAAGTTATTTTTCTTTTTGATATTGGTTATGGATGGTGGGCAAATCGCTGTGTTTGCCGTACAAGATATGCTTTTATTCTTTCTAACTTGGGAACTTGAGTTAATTCCCGTTTATTTATTACTGGCTATATGGGGTGGCAAAAATCGACAATATGCAGCAACAAAATTCATTATTTATACAGCTGGTAGTTCTATCTTCATTCTTTTGGCAGCGTTAGCAATGGGTTTCTATGGTACAGAAATTCCTAACTTTGAGTTTTCTCACTTGGCAGCTCAAGATTTTAGTCAAAAATTCCAAATATTATGTTATGTAGGGCTTTTAATTGCATTTGGTGTGAAACTACCAATAGTACCTCTTCATACTTGGCTTCCAGATGCTCATGGAGAGGCTACAGCTCCTGTTCATATGCTTCTAGCAGGAATTTTATTAAAGATGGGAGGATATGCTCTTTTAAGATTTAATGCACAATTATTACCCGTTGCTCATGCTCAATTTGCCCCATTATTAATAGTTCTAGGGGTAGTCAATATAATTTATGCTGCATTAACTTCTTTTGCTCAAAGAAATCTTAAAAGAAAAATTGCATACAGTTCGATAAGTCATATGGGTTTCGTTCTTATTGGAATAGGGAGTTTTAGTAGCCTTGGAACAAGCGGAGCTATGCTGCAAATGGTTAGTCATGGATTAATCGGTGCAAGTTTATTTTTTCTTGTTGGTGCTACCTATGACAGAACAAAGACTCTTAAACTTGATGAAATGAGTGGTGTAGGACAAAAAATGAGAATCATGTTTGCCCTATGGACTGCTTGCTCCCTGGCTTCCCTGGCTTTGCCTGGTATGAGTGGATTTGTTTCCGAATTGATGGTATTTACAGGATTTGTTACTGATGAAGTGTATACACTTCCTTTTAGGGTAGTGATGGCCTCTTTAGCTGCTATCGGTGTAATACTTACTCCTATTTATCTACTTTCAATGTTACGAGAAATTTTCTTTGGTAAAGAAAATCCTAAATTAATCGAAGAACGAAAACTTATAGATGCAGAGCCAAGGGAAGTTTATATTATTGCTTGTTTACTTTTACCGATTATTGGAATAGGTTTGTACCCAAGATTAGTTACTGAAAGTTACATTGCATCTATCAATAATTTGGTCGATCGAGATTTAACTGCAGTTAAAGGTGCTGTGAAAACAAATATTTTTTCAGGAACTAAAACAAATGAGATCCTAAAAGCTCCAACTATATAATTTTTAAAATTAATGCGATATTGTTTGGCATTAAATAATTAAGGGTATATCTTATGTATAGTTATTACCAATTTAAAAATATCTAACTACAACCCTATTCATAGACAACAATTAGGGCCTAGATTGTTGATTAAGTTTCTTCAAGACGCCGCAGGTAAAGGTGATCTTGATCCATGGGATATTGATGTAATAAGTGTAATTGATAGTTTTTTAGAGCAATATTCACAATCTTTCGGCAGCAAATCATATAGCAAAAGTTCCTATCATAAGGATTTATCTGAGACAAGCGAAGCTTTTTTTGCTGCTTCCGTACTAGTTAATTTAAAGGCTCAAGTTTTGGAATCTGATGTTTTCAAAGAAAATTCTTCCGATTTTGAAGATGATTTTGACTTGGATGATCAAGATTGGATTGACCAAGAATTTGATATACCAAAATATCCTGAAAAATATCTAAGGAGGAGGTCAATAGCACAACCAATTCTCAAACGTACAACAACTCTGGGAGAACTGGTAAGTCAGTTAGAGTCTATTGCTGAAGTTATAGAAACCCAAGACCTTCTACTAATGAAGAGAAAAAGAAATAAAAAATATTCAGATAAAGCTTTAATTTCTCAAGTGAAATCATTAGCGCATCGTGAGAAACTACCGGAAACCACTAAAGCACTAGGTAAATTTATTGATGGGTGGGAAAAAGCATTACAGTGGACAGATTTTGAATATCTAGTTGAGAAATGGCAAACTGTTGTAAAAAATGATTTAGATAAAGATCGTTTGGGAGTTTTTTGGGCTTTGTTATTTTTATCATCTGAAAACAAAATTGAAATTAAACAAATTAATTCCTTATATGGCCCAATTCAAATTAAAAGAATAATACCTGATGGTGGCTTAGCTCAATTGCCTATAGAAAATCTTGAGGTAAGTAATGCCTCTTCCTCGGCTGCTTAGAAGCTTCATAGTAATAACGTATAATTTAAAAAATGGTTTTGAATTTATGAAGGCAATGATACTTGCGGCAGGTAAAGGCACACGTGTTCAGCCTATTACGCATGTTATTCCGAAACCGATGATTCCGATTTTGCAAAAACCTGTTATGGAGTTTCTCTTGGAACTTTTAAGAGAACATAACTTTAAGGAAATAATGGTAAATGTTTCTCATCTGGCTGAAGAAATTGAAAATTATTTTAGGGATGGGCAAAGATTTGGAGTAGAAATTGCTTATAGTTTTGAGGGAAGAATTGAAGATGGAGAATTAATAGGTGATGCTTTGGGATCCGCAGGAGGATTAAAAAAAATTCAGGATTTTCAAAATTTCTTTGATGAAACTTTTGTTGTTTTATGTGGTGATGCTTTAGTTGATTTAGATTTAACTCAAGCTGTTAAAAAACATAAGCAGAAAGGAGCTATTGCGAGCTTAATAACAAAGAAGGTAACTAAAGATCAAGTATCAAGTTACGGTGTCGTAGTTTCTGATGAAAATGGTCGAATAAAGGCTTTTCAGGAAAAGCCAACAGTTGATCAAGCTTTAAGTGACTCTATAAATACAGGAATTTATCTTTTCGAACCCGAAATTTTTAATTACATACCTTCAGCAGAGAAATTTGATATTGGAGCTGATCTTTTCCCTAAACTTGTTGAAATGGATTTACCATTTTTTGCATTACCAATGGATTTTGAATGGGTAGATATTGGAAAAGTTCCTGATTATTGGAGTGCTATTAGAAATGTATTGCAAGGTAAGGTAAGACAAGTGCAAATACCAGGTAAGGAAATAAAACCAGGAGTTTTTACCGGTTTGAATGTAGCGGCTAACTGGGAAAAGGTTAATATTACCGGGCCGGTTTATATAGGAGGCATGACTAGGATCGAGGATGGAGCAACTATTATTGGCCCTTCCATGATTGGACCAAGTTGTTGCATTTGCGAGGGAGCAACTATAGATAACTCAATTATTTTTGATTATTCTAAAATTGGTAAAGGTGTAAGACTTATGGATAAGTTAGTGTTTGGTAAATATTGTGTTGGGAAAAATGGAGATCATTTTGATTTGCAAGATGCATCTTTAGATTGGTTAATAGCAGATTCAAGAAGATCTGATTTGACTGAGCCATCGCCTCAGCAGAAAGCTATGGCAGAATTATTAGGTACTGATTTGATTAATATTCCAGACTAAGATTAGCTTTTTCAATAATCTCAGGAATTAAATGCTCTGCTTTTACGGCCATTAGATGAACACCATTTGCGATATTAATAAAATCATGAGCTTGTTCAGCTGCAATTTTAATACCTTCTTGTAATGGGTCTTTAGCATCTTTAAGACGATTTAAGATATTTTCAGGGATGTTTGCGCCTGGAACGTATTTGTTTATAAAGAGAGCGTTTTTGTAAGACTTTAATAGGAATACACCTGCAATTACAGGAATTTCAAGAGGCTTGCTAATTTTTTCACAAAACTCTATCAAATTTTCTTTTTCCATAACCATTTGAGTTTGTATGAATCCAGCTCCAGCCTCTTTTTTCTTTCTCATTCTATTTTCTAGACTTCTTTTATTTCTGCAATTTGGATCAGCTGCAGCACCTGCAAAAATAAATGTTTTTTTATCGGAAAGTTCTCCTAGAGTAGGATCAATTCCTTTATTGAAAGCCTGAATTTGTTGAAGCAATCTAACAGACTCAAACTCATGTACGGCCTTGGCATCTTGTTGATCCCCAGCTTTTACTGAATCACCGGTAATGCATAAGATGTTTTTAATTCCTAAAGCATTTGCTCCCAGAATGTCTGATTGTAAAGCAATTTTATTACGATCTCTGCAAGAAATTTGCATTACTGGTTCTATCCCATTTTCCAGTAATAGTTTGGACATTGCCAAGCTGCACATTCTCATTACAGCTCTACTTCCATCGGTAATGTTAACAGCATGTACCTTATCTTTCAAAAGTTGTGCTATCTTAAGAGATCTTATGGGGCTTCCACCTCTTGGCGGCATTAACTCTGCCGTTATTACCTTAGATCTTTTTTCTAAAGTCTGCTGAAGTTTTGATTTCAATTGCTTTTGTTTCCTAGTTGGTTAACAAGTGTACTGAGATTGCTAAACTTAATTAATATAAAAAAGGAACTGTTTAAATGCAAATGGTTGAAGAAGAAGTAAACAACATTGATATGATGGGTCTCTCAGCAAGAGAGATGGAAATCATTGATCTCGTAGCTGATGGGCTTACAAATCAAGAAATTGCGGTAAAACTAACTATTAGTAAAAGAACTGTTGATAATCATGTAAGTAATATGTTTACAAAAACTGGTTCTAAAAACAGAGTAGCACTTTTGAATTGGGCAATGGACAACGGCAAGATTTGTAGAGATGGATTTAATTGTTGTACACTCCCTGACTCTGATCAAGATTAGTATTACCCTTTACTTTTTTTGTATCATTAGCCAAATCCATTAGACAATAATTTGTAGATCCTAATTCGAAGAGTTCAGCATATGCAATACAAGCATCCTTGTCTGAATCAACAAATCTCAATATACCTTCTTTGTCGTAAAGACCATACATCTGAAGAAAATAAAAAATACTTTGCTTAAATATAAAGAAAATATAAAGGATGAGTGGTTCTTTTGACTAGGTACTTTTGAAAGTTGTTATCTAGTCTTCTTTCCACTGTGAAAAAGGATTGTTAGCGAGACTGAAATTGGAGTAATGGGTCAGCCCAGTAATTTCTTTTGAAATGAAAGATGGAAGAATTAAATCTTCCTCTTCATTAGAAAGTTCAATTTCTGCAATTTCAAGTGGATAATTATTTTCTTTAAAGCAATCTATAATCCAAGATTTTTTTTCAATTTCTAGAAAGTATCTATCTTTTTTAATTGTATTTGAAAGAG
>NZ_JAKVCI010000030.1:0-15932 GCF_022447305.1 Prochlorococcus sp. ALOHA_ZT_50
GAGGACAACCTCCTGTTTCTACTCCAATAATCCTTCCTTCTTCTAATACTTTTTTATTAATTGATGGGAGTCTGGTGCTTATTGGTCTACCTTTATTGATTATTCTTAAAGGCAAAATTGATTAAAAATTTCTAACATTCTACCCATATTCAAATTCAATTGTTGATCCTTTATCCGTATATGTTTGTACCTCAAACCGTACATATTTATAAGTCGGATGGCATGTCTGACTTGTTAGAACATAATTGTAGTCGTCATGAGCAAATGTCTACCAAATCTAAACAAAAAGAAAATTATAAATCTGAGCTTGAAGAAAGATCAGAGGAAGAACTTCTTGAGGAAGAAATCAGAAATCAACAAACATTGGATAGCTTTGTTGAGTCTGACAAAAACTGGAACTAATCAAAACTTATTTTTAGGAGATTTTTATGAACTTAAAAAGATCACCATTTTCAATACTTAATAAAGAAAGAAGAGAAATTGACTATATCAAGGGAGTTTATAAGAGAAAAATTCAAGCTGAAATTGAATCTTATAAAGATCCCGAAGATGAAGATAAGAGAGATACAATTCAAGCTCAAGATGTATTGATGCTTGATAGAATCTCAATTTAATTTTCATTTACTGATCCGTAGATCAATAATCTTGCTATTAATTAAGTAGAGACTTTTTTATTAAATGCCATTAGACGTATTTCTAATGAACATGTGTGTTGTAGTTATAGCATTGCTTATCAGAAGAGAAATCAAACTTAAGAAGGCGAGATAAATTATGAAAACACAAATTTTAAAAGAGCATTACATTCCAAATATCCATGCTATTACTCTTTTACTAATGCTTCTTCTATGCCTGTGGTTACCGCTTGCACTCAGATTCTTATTAATAATTTAGTCGAACTAATTAGTTAATACTCTTATCCTTAAACTCTGCTATAACCTAATTTTGTTTTAAAGATCTTATATGGAACTCCTGTTCCGTTCATGGCTTCAATAACTTTATCTCCCACAGTTCCGTAAAATTCAACAGAAAAATCAGTTCCTAGTTCAGCATGAGCCTCAAGATAAACACCTAATGCTGGATTAGCTAAATGAGCTAGTAAAGCATCATCATTTTTATAAACTTCTGACCATACGAAACGAAGAGGATCATCAGGATCTTGATCAAAAGTATGATGGAGCATTCCTGGTTCGTCAGCTTCAACAGCTTTATCTGTCTTATCTGCAATTTCTAAGTATTCTGCAACCTTATCTTCCTTAACTTTAAGTTTTGCAAGAAGCATAAATGGAGTGTCTGATCCAAAACTAGACATAAAAAAAAGACTCTTGCGAGCCTGAGTGATGGGGATTTCCATCATGACAAATTAATTAGAAACAAACAACTCCACCAATAGTAAATTTTTATTACTTACAAACACTATATGTAGTGCTAGGATTTTAAAAAGGCCGGGTGATGGGGATTATCCTGCTTTTTGACTGGGGCGAAGCTATCGCCCTTTTTTTATGGGTATAACTTTTTAATAGCTTCTTGTTGTTCTTGTTTTTTTATTTCTTCAGCATCATAAACAGGACAAGTATTCTGATTAAGTGATGAGAAAAAAGCACTTTTTTTAAAACGTTTGAATATAGGAGTCAATAGTAAACTTTTCATTGCTTATATTTGCTAAATTGCTCAAACATACTTAAATACTGCAGAGGAAACACTCTGGTTAAATTTTCTATTCTCTCTTCATCCAATACAACACCCTCTGGTAATTTCTTAATTAACTTTGGAATAGCTTTTTTTGTTTCCTCTCTGCAGAAATTAATTCTATAAGTAGCTTCTTTTTTTATATTCGTTTTAATTAATCCATCTTTTTCAAGCATTGATTTTAAATCAAGATTATTTCCTTTCAAAAGAGCAATTAAAACAGTATCTGAAATTTTTAAAGCTTCCGCAGGTTCTTTATCTTTGTTTATTCCAAATATCCAGGTACAGGCACCAACTCCTAATGCTCTTGCAATACAATCATCATTTCCAATTTCATCACAAGGTAATCTAAAAGACTCTTCAATTTTTTTTAGATCATATCCATTCTCACCTTCTGGAAAACCAGCTTGAGCAGAAAAAGGAAATAATAATAATATTGCAGGAAGAATTAAGCTTTTCACTTAAAAATAACTGGATATAACCGTTGAATCGTAAATATGACCTGCACTCTCAATTAATGGTTTCACTGCTGGATCTTCAAACATAGCTATTGATTTACCTTCTTCACCCTGCTCAATAAGAATTACACTTGTTGGATCATCTTTCTTTACACCTTTGTATAAGCAAATAATTCCACGCTCTTTATTCATTTGTATATTTTCTTCGCTGTCATAAACCGCAGCCCATTCTTCAAAAGGGACGCTAATTTTGAATGTGAAAACGGTAGTTTCAAGAGACATAATAAGAGGAATCTAGTAGATCCCTATTCTAGACAGACTGTCAATAATCAAGAAAAAACTGGTGGATAAGGTGTTTGTCCATTCATTAATGATGTGTCAATTGGTTTACAGATATTCATCAGAGCATCTTGTCCGAACCCTGGACCAGAGGGTCCATCTATAAACTCCTGAAAATCTTCAGCAGAAATACCCTCTTTTACTTCCCAAAAACAATATACAGGACCAGTTTTAGTTACGGCATTTGCAGAATGGTTAAAAAATCCTTTTTCTTTATTAGCTGCTACCGCATCATCCCATCCACCACCTGGTGACATTGCCGCATAAGCTGTTTCCCACCATTTTTCAGCTTTTCCTGCCTTAAATTCATGATGAACAATATAAAAAGTTGATGCCATAAAAATAATATTTGAGCTGATAATAAAGTTACTTGATATAAGTAAAGGGAAGATTAATTTATTTTGAATTCCTAAATAAAAAGGGGGCTAAAAGCCCCTAGCGATCGACTGTCAATATATACAATCTAAATCAGAATCCAGATATTGCTTCATAGAAATCAGCGTCTGGCAGTATTTCCTTCAAGGGTTCAATCTCCTTGGCAGGGCCTTGGACCTGCACAGTAATATCTGACACTTCAAAAAGCTTGGGAATCATATGTCCCATATTTTTGAGATGAAATAAAGCGGCGGCACCATCTTTATATGCCTCTCTTACATAAGCCTTATCTGACCCGCATGTAGTGATATTAAAAAAAAGGCAGTCAGGTTCATTAGCTTTTGTCAGTACCAAAATTTCTTCTAAAAGAGCTATGCACTGGTCCATCTTCCCATCCTTGATTGTGAAGTGGGGATGGATAGAAACCATGGTTGTATCTAGAGACATTAATTTATAGATATTTCTCCTATCTTTTTAGCAACTAATCTTTATGAACAAGTTAAAAATATGGATTATCTAAAAATTAAGAATTTTAATTTGGTATCGCATGTACCGTTTATATGTTTTTTGAAAGCTATTAATTGGATATGAGTTATTTTGCTGAACCAAACCATATTGAATATGATGCATGGTTCGATGAAAACATCGACCCAGTGGATCTTGTGAATTACTCAGATGAAAAGGAGTTCAGTGATTCGGTACACTTTAAGTTCCATAAGATGTCCACTAGAAATTTAACGATTGGTTCTTCTGATAATTTTCACTGGTAAGTAAAAGATTTTTCACTCCATAGATATTTATGAATCTTACGCAGAATATGTTCCATCACTTTCTCTTCTTGCCTTAGCTAATACAATTTCATCTACAACTTTTTCAATCATGTAAGCACTTTTTTTACCAAAACATTTTTCTTTTTTAATACTCTCAAAATCATTTGGGATTAAATCATTATGTTCACAACAGTCGCATTTAATATCAATTTTCTTACCTCTGAAAACCTCCAAAGCTCTAGAAAAAATCCATTGCTGAACTGAAATACTTTCCCAACTATCAAAATTAGACCATTCATCAAAATCCCTATTAAGGATGCCTTTTAATCCATCAGCCTGATTTACATATACTAAGTGTGAATCTTTTCTTGGTTCATCATTAATACCAATTGTTTTGACAGAATTTTGATTCATTAAATATAGATTGATTGAGTAGCCTTATAAATCTAGAGGATAATTTCAAAAATATAAACAAAAAAATGTCTCAAATAAGATCATTAATTGCTTTATCCAATCTAGAAGTATGATTTGTATTTCTGAGTAATTCAAAATCCTTAAAATCAAAGCCCGGGCCAACACAACAACTCACTAAAGTAAATTCGCCTGTACTTTTTGCAGCTTGCCAATATCCAGATGGGATCATTTCTACTGGATTATTGGAATCTAAAATTAAATTTCTTATTAACTTATTATCATTATCTAGGCACCATAAATTCAGAGGATCGCCCCTTAAATAAATCCAAATTTCATCAGCATTTTTTACTCTGTGCCAAGCACTTTTTGCATCTCTCTCCAAAAGATAATAAATTCCCGTAATAAAGTTTCTACTTTGGCCATCTTCCCTTATTAGAGAATTCTCACTCCTTACTATCTCTCTAAACCATCCACCCTCAGGATGAGGAGATAAATTGAATTGTTTAATTATTTCTATGTTTTTTTTATTAGGATTCACATCACAAAAATATCTTTTAAATTTCTCTTATACTTAAAAGCTAACTGAAAATAAATCAAAATAAACTATATTTTCTAAAAAATTAAGCACAAATAACTGACAAATCTACAAAATTTTTATTTTCATCTGCCAGTTCAGTAATGATTCTATTGAGCCATTCAGAGGTCGTTTCACAATAGCCTACATTTAAAATAGTTTTTTGCTTTGCTGTTTCTTCTTTATTCATAGTTAAAGTATTTTTATATAAATTAGTCTTTAATTAAATCTATGTGAATAAGTCTTAATTACTATCTATTTTAAAAAGTTGTATTTAATACATATTTAAGAACTGCTAGTAAACAAATAAAATTAAATCGTTGACAAGAAAATGTATACAAGTAAGAGTAGAAAAAATTTATTATTTAACCTATGAATAACATCAAGATTGAGGAATTGATGAAAGTAAGGTTCGATGGTATTGCTAATAGAATTGGGCAATTAAGCAAAAGGGAAAGTGAGTCTTTATTACTTGAGCATCTTGAGTGGTTGGAGGGAGGATGGGAGACTGAAGAAATCTTATTTTTAAAAAAGCCCTACAGAAAATGGTGGTTCTAACTCCACTTCTATAAATAATTAATGATGGCCTAAGGGACCAGGGCCAGATCCTATTTTGTAAGAATTTTCTAAAGATTTCTCAACAAATAATTTCGCTTTTTGTATGGAATCAAATAGATCAAAACCTAAAGCCTTGTAACCACAAATAGCAGCACTCAAAGTACAGCCGCTACCGTGGGTATTTTTTGTATTTATAAAATTATTAAATAGCCACTCTTTTCTACCATTTAAGTCAAGGAAAAAATCCTTCCCTTTCATATCTTTTAAACCGCCACCTTTTATAAGTACCGCTTTAGCTCCAAGACCAATAATTTTTCTTGCTGAATTTTCGATATCTTCTTTACTCCTTATTTCTAAACCAGAAAGTAGATTTGCTTCATAAATATTTGGAGTTACCAAATCAGCAATTGGTAATAAGAGTTTTTTATAAGCATTAATAGCAGAATCTTCCAGTAATTTAGAACCAGTTCTTGTAACCATTACTGGGTCAATAATTTTGGTTATTTTGTATGTATTTAATTTTGAAGCAGTATCATTAATTATCCTTTCATTTAATAACATTCCAGTTTTTAAGGCATCAATACCAAAATCAGCAAATAAAGTATCTAACTGATTTAATAAAGTATTCTTCTCTACTGGTTGAACGCATGTAACCTCTATACTATTTTGTGCGGTAATACATGTAATAACAGAACATCCATGTACTTTAAGGGCCATGAAAGTTCTCAAGTCAGCCTGTATGCCTGCTCCACCCCCGGAGTCACTACCGCCTATTGAAAGTGCAATTTTAGAATACATAATTTATTAACTCGTTTTTGAAAGTACTATAAATAAATTTTAATTTAAATCAGAAATCTGAATATGCATTAAAAAAATCTAACTCCAATTCCATAGCTCTCCTGTATAAATATTTGGCCTGATTAATATCATATGTTTCTTTATTAGTCTCAATAAGATTTTCAAGTGAATCTGCTAGCTTTTCAAAGCTCTCATCAGAATAAGTAATTATCCATTCTTTATATTTAATGTCAAAATCCTCCTTATACAAACTTTTTCCTATCCAAGAATAAAGTCGCATACATGGAGTCATTGCAAACATTATTTCAACGGAGCTAAGTCTTTTGGAAGTATCATCAAGAAAATCTGTATAATTTTTAGTGGCTTTTTTTATATAGTTATTAGACAAATCAATATCCCATTCTTTTGCATAAGTTTCATGAAGTATTAACTCCTCTGAAACGCCCATTAACAGTTCACTTAACTTCCTTATTGAGTACTTATCTTTTGATTTGGAAACAGCAAGACCATAAGCCTTAGCAAAAGTCTCTAAAAAGAAATAATCTTGAGCTAAATATTCTTGAAATATATTTTTAGGGAGACTTCCATTCTTTAAACCTTGAACAAATTTTGTATTTAAACTTAGTAAAGCAATCTCATAATTATCCTCCCAAAGTTTTTTTGTTATTTTCATTTTTTTGATTTTTAGTTATTCTAAAATTTTTTATATTTTTTACCTACAAACTTAATCTTATTTTTCTAGGATTAAAAGAAAAAATTATGAAAGAAATAAATATCTTATGGTTTAAGAAAGATTTAAGAATTTTTGATAACGAAGCTCTCTGTGAGGCTATAAAAGATAATGATATTTTACCTATTTATATTATTGAGTTAGATATTTGGAGCCAAAATACTCATTCAGATAGACAATGGCAATTTTGCAAAGAAAGTTTAATAGATTTAAGAAATGCACTTGCTGAGATTGGACAACCATTAATTATTAGGACTGGCAATGTTATTAATATTTTTGATGAAATTAGTTCAAAATTTAAAATCAAAGGTATATATAGCCATCAAGAAACCGGAGATTGGCTTACTTATAAAAGAGATCAAAAAGTAAGAGAATGGGCTTTAAGCAAAAATATTATTTGGAAGGAATTTCTACAATTTTCAGTTTTTAGAGGAAATTTAGATAGGAATAATTGGTCTAAAAAGTGGCAAAAAAATTCCGAAAAAAACTTACTTAAAGCTCCATTAAGAATTAATTCTATTAACTTTAATATTGGAGAAATACCCTCAGACGAAATTTTTACCTTTAAAAAAGAAACTTGTCCAGGAAGAATGCAAGGTGGAAGAAAGAAAGGTTTAGAGAGAATGCAATACTTCTTTAGTAATAAATTAGATTCTTATTCAAAAGATATATCTAGCCCAGAAAAATCATTTGATAGTTGTACAAGACTATCCCCATATATTTGTTGGGGATGCATTTCATTAAAAGAAATTTTTAAAAAGGCAAATATATCAAAAAACAATAATTCCAGGATGTTAAAAAGCAGATTAACTTGGCATTGTCATTTTATTCAGAAACTTGAAAGTGAACCAGAACTAGAGTTTAGGGAATACCATCCTTTTTTTAAAAATATTAGAGAAAAAAATAATGAATTACTTTATTCATGGAGTTCAGGTAATACGGGCTTTCCTTTTATAGATGCATGTATGCGTTCATTAAATTTCAATGGATGGATTAACTTCAGGATGCGAGCGATGTTAATGTCTTTTGCTAGCTATAATTTATGGCTACCATGGCAAGATTCAGGTTCTGAATTAGCAAATAAATTTGTAGATTATGAGCCTGGAATACATTGGAACCAATGCCAAATGCAATCTGGAACTACATCTATAAATACCAATAGAATTTATAATCCTATTAAGCAGGGAAAAGATCATGATCCTCAAGGAAAATTTATAAAAAAATGGATACCAGAATTAAAGGATATATCACTTAATTTCATTCATGAACCATGGCTATTATCTAGATTTAATCAAGAAGAATATGAACAAATTAATTACATAAGACCAATAATTGACATCCCAAATAGCACTAAAACTGCAAAGAAGAAAATTCAGGAAATCACTAAAAAGGATGGATATTGGGATATCTCAAAAGAAATTTATTTAAAGCATGGCTCTAGAAAAAGGCTTAGAAAAAATATAAATAATAAAAAAACTGTTTCTAAGGAAAAGGAAAAACAATACGAACTGAAATTAGATTTCTAAATTTTATTGTCAGAAATTTCCAGATTCCTTTTAGCGCCTAGGAAAGTTTTTTAAATTTTGAAATTAAATATATAAATCCACGATGAACTAATGCAAGCTTTAATGTATTTATTAGATTTTATTAATTATGTCTGAAAGATTTGAATGGGACGATACCAATAGTTCAGGTATATGGTGGAGTACTAATGTAAGTATTAGAGACGAGTGCATTTTGCTTAAAGAAGATACTCAATGCGAAGATTCTGATATCGTCGAACTTCTTAGGAGTATTGCACAAAATATTGAAGATAATGGCCTTTAATTTTTAAAGGAATATTCTCTCTTTTAGAGATTTTGAATTCCTTTTACAGCTTTTATTAATTCGATACTAATACCTTTTTCACTCATTGAATGACCAGCATCATTAACAATAATTAATTCAGAATTCTTTAATTTCTTATTTAGATCCCAAGCACTCCTAACAGGACATACAACGTCATACCTCCCTTGAATTATTTTTGTTGGAATCGATTCTATTGTTTTTATATTTTTCAAAATAAAATCATCTTCTAAGAAAATATTATTAATAAAATAATGACATTCGATCCTTGCAAAGGCATCTGAAAAAGAATTAACTTCAGACTTATCAAAATCAAATTTTTTATTTATTAAATGACTTGTTGAGAGTTCCCATTTTGTCCAAGCTGCTGCTGCTTTTGATCTAAGATTCGCATCTGAAGATGTTAGATATTTATAAAAAGAACTTATTAAATCATTTCTTTCTTCTTTTGGTATTACAGAAATATATTCTTCAAATTCATCAGGGAATATCTCACTTGCACCATATTGATAGAACCACAATAATTCAAACTTTCTACATAAAAATATTCCTCGCAAAGTTAAGCTGATAACTCTTGAGGGATTTTTAATCGCATATATAAGTGAAAGTGTTGAGCCCCAAGATCCACCAAACAAATGCCAAGTATCTATTTTTAAAAGAATCCTTAATTTCTCAATATCATCAACTAAATGATTGGTCGTATTTTCTTTTAATTCGGAGAAAGGAGTTGAAGAACCGCAACCTCTTTGGTCAAATTGAATAATATCGAATTTATCTGGGTCAAAGTATCTTCTATATCTTGGTTGACTTCCTCCTCCTGGACCTCCATGAATAACAAGAATTTTTTTGCCATTTGGATTACCAGATCTTTCCCAATAAATAGTATGAATATCACTTACTTGTAAAAAACCCTTTTCACGTACTTCAATTTTTGGAAACAAGACTTGATCTTTCATTTTGAAATATTTTTAATCACTTTATTAATCCATAATATCCAAAAAGAAGTCTAGTTTAGAAGAAATTTGTTAAACAAAAAAAGGACTGCTTGTACAGTCCTTTTTAATATTTGATTTCCTTCTTACAGGATATAAAATTACATATTTTAAAGTCTATTTACTCATAAACCTAGAATACGTGAATTCGGGGATTTCTCTCGATAATTTCAGTCCCTATTGTCGCTAGTAATTATAAAGCGAAGTCTTATCAGACTAATTGATTGAACTTTAATTTTCGAATAATCCCATTCTCAGGAATACGCTTCCTATATTTTGGAATTTGCTAAATTTCAGGCGGACTATCAATCATTTAGATTGCCTCCGAACTCAACATTTATAAATTACTCCTTTTTATATTTTCAGTAAATCCGTAAATATGCTGATTTACTTTTTTCTTAATTTGTAAGAGGATTTTAATGATCCTTTGTTTTTTATAGATAAATATAAAAATTAAAGTCTATAATCCCTTATTTATTCAGATTCATAGAGCAAAATAGATTCAATTATTCTTTTATCACTATCAGAAAGTTTATAATCTTCTAATTTCCACTGAACAAATTTTACACACTCATCAATAGAAGGATTCTTATCCCGGCACTTACGCCACTCTCTAATCCAATCTGCCAAGGCAAAAGTTATTTTTGTAGTAAGCATATTTACCAATCAGGGTAATTAAAATCTCCTCCAATAGGTTCTTCATAAAATTCCCCTTCTTTTATACCTTTATCATATTTTTCAATTATCTTTTTATAAGAAGCTATTGAGGGAACTAAATCTCCTATATATATGGGTTCCATTGTAATTGATATAATATTTTTAATTATTTATTATTTTATATAAGAATTTAATAAATAGATTATTAATATGCATTATGGATTTCATCAAAAAGAACAAGATCTTAACACTAATGGCTGTAATTGCAGTTTTATCATTTGCATTAGAAAAAGTAGGCATAATACACCCTTAAATTAATTAAGTTTATTTGTAAATACTTCCTAATGAAATAAGTAAACCGATACTATTACTGCAAAAATAAGCAATGGAGATAATAATGTAAAAATTAAAGTTGAAAGATTAATCAGCATAAATTTTAAATAAATACACAAATTTAATAAACATCACTTTTAAGCATTTGCAATAAGTAAAATTTAAATTATTACGATATAAAAAAAATTTGAATAAAGAAAGATATAAAGAAGAATATGAAGAGGGCTCAGACTTACTATGGCCTAGTGATAAAGAAGATAAAATAACTCGGCAATTTTATAAAGATTTATCTAATCTTTCAAAAAACATAAATTATAGTAAAAAGAAAAAGCTAAAACTTTTTGAACAAGTAGTTAGAATAATAAAAGGCAAAGGCTGGGGTTAATTAATATTCAAACTAAAATGAAAAATTTAATGATACTAATTAGAAGTTTTTTTCTTTTAAGACCAAGATTTTTATCCACTATATTTTTTATTCCTATTCTTTATGGCATTGGCTGGGCTTTATCTCAGCCACTTTTATTGTTTAATTTTGAAAAAGAAAATTTATCCTTAATTGGTACTATTATTACTTTCTTACTTTTTATCTTTTTACTCCCATATTGGTTTTATATCAAACGAAATAAATCAAGTGCTTGGATAATTCTTGGGATAACAAAAGACAAATTCTTGAAAAACTTTTTCAATTTTTCTCAAGGTATTTTATTTGCTTTAGTTTTAATAATTCTAATTCTGGTACCACTATTGCAAAAAAATTATATTTCTTGGATAGGTGAATTCTCGCCAATAATATTGTTAAATTCTATTGTACTGGGATTAGGTGTTGGATTCGCAGAGGAAATAATTTTTAGAGGCTGGTTACTAGAAGAATTAAAATTTGAATATGGTACAAAAATATCAATAGCTTTACAAGCTATAATTTTTAGCTTCGTTCATAATTTATCAAATGAGATCTTTTGGAACATAGTAGGATTACGTTTGGGATTTATTTTACTTGGGATATTTCTATCATTAGTAAAAATTAGAGATAAAGGTTCTTTATGGAATTGCATAGGAATTCATGGAGGACTTGTGGGTATTTGGTTTTTATTAAATAACGGATTAATAGAATTCAAAGAAAATACACCTTCTTTTTTAGCAGGGCCTTTTACACAAAATATTCCAAACCCAATCGGAAGCTTTAGTGCAATTTTAATATTACTTTTGTTATGTATTTTTTATACAGTAAAATCAAAAAAGATTTTTACTAGACGTTTTAATTAGATATAAATACCGATTGATTTTTGATTAGTAATTGTCAGATTAAAATAAAGCTTAATATTCATATGAACTTTGATGCAGGAATAAGATTTATTGTGTTTTTAATAATTTTTGGAGTTACAAACTATCTAATGATGTTGAGAAGATATGAAAACGACATCAAAAAAAAGAAATATTTACAACAGGAAAAAATTTCCAGGCTATACCCTAAAGGTTCATTTATTTTCTGAAATTAAAAAAAGTTTTTGTAGAATTTCCTCACCATTTTTTATTAGTTTTTTGCCAACCTTCATTTAACAATTTTTGCCATAATAATCTTGCTTCTTCAATAACAATTTTTTTTCTAGTTTTCATTAATGGAGGATTTTCTCCATGAATTCCCATAATAATTCCTTCTTCAATAAACATATAATCAATAGATTTATCAGAATAATCTCTATCTTTGTAGAAACGCATCACCCCTACAAAATTAGAGTCAATTAACCAGAAATCATTAGTTGAATTCAATAAACCAAAATAAAATTAAATTTATCACATGCTTTGATTGCAATCTGCGAGGAAAAAATTTATTTAGTTTATTCATATTTGATATGTTTTTTCTTTTTGTCTACTTTTTTTCAATTCGCCACGTTTTTTCTTAACCTCAACTCTTTTCTTTTGTGATGCTTTAGTAGGTTGTGTAGATTTTCTTAATTTAAATGGTTTATTTAAAGCATTTTTTATGATTGAACTAAATTTCATTAAAGCTAGCTGCCTATTTAATAATTGATTTCTGTGTTCTTGAACCGCTAAACGTAAGCTATTATTCACTAATTTGTTTTTCAAGTTTCTCTTAAGAATTTCTTTCTGATAATCATTTAATACTTTGGAATCTTCTAAATTAAAAATAATCTCTACTCTGCTTTCAATTTTATTTACATTTTGCCCTCCAGGACCGGAGGATCTGGAAAATCGCCACTTAATTTCGTTGGATGGGATTACTAATGTTTTAGTAATTTTTAAATCCATTTTTAGTTCTTTTTGATTTAGATCTTTAGAATCATCTCCTTAATACTTTAAAACATACCTTAAAATTCGATCGGTAAATACTGGGCGGTTAAGTTAGGTAAACCGAAATTCGGTGTATTTGCCGTATCAATATCTTCGGTATTTATCCTTTCATATTTCAAAGAATTATCAGATATTGAATTTGTACTAATTCAAAGGTCACTTATGTATTCAATGTTTGATCTTCTTTTTGAAACACCTTCATATCGCCCTGTATATGTTATTTCCGATAGTGAAATGAAGGAGTTAAAGAAAAACCAACATCAAGAAGAGCTTGATGAAATTACAACACAAAAAGTAAGACTTGAAGATGCTTTTAAAGCTCAACTAAAACATCTTGAAGAGAGAGAAAAAGAAGTAAAAAAAGAACTTAAAGTACTCTCAGCCTCAAAAGATAAATAATTTATTTTTAGAGAAATTACTTTTTTCAAAGACGGTTAAAAACCGTCTTTTTTAATTCTTATAGTTTTAAGGGATATATTAAATCCACAGATTTTAAAAATATTTTCCATAATTAAAAAATGAATAATAATAAAGAAAAAATAAGAATGTTCTTACCCTTTAGTTGGGTAATTTGTGCAGCAATATCTTTTGCTTATATAAATTCACATTTAATAAATACCTAACATAAATGTCTTATCCCTCAAGAGACGAAATACTTGCATCTTCAAAAGGGTGGGTAGCATCTTTTTTAAATTTTCTTCCTGGTTTAGGATCGGGTTACTTATATCAAAGAAGATGGAAACCCTATTTTTTTACCATCACTGCTAGTACTGCATGGTTCGCTTTAGGTATTTTTTTACAAGGTGATTCAGAACCTTCTCAAAATGAACAAATAATTGGAATTTCTGGTCTTTTTTTCATATCAATAGTTACAGTTATAGAAGCCAACTTGGCTTTCAAAAAAGCAAGTAATAAAACAAAAGCTGAAAAAGAGAAAATAATATCCTCTAACAAAAAAGGATGGTTTAAATAATTTAAAAAATTAGATCTAAATAAATACTTTGTTAGTTCTCAATTTTTTTAATTTAAGTAAAAATTACCATATATAAATTTCAAGATAATTTAAAAATTTTTAGTTATAAAAAAACAAAATTTCTTTTTCTTTGAGACCTTCCCATCCCGAGTCTATTAATAATTGATTCAATGTTTCTTTATCAAAATGCTTAGAACCCGTTTTGACGCATCTATTTCTCATTGATTTTTTAACACCACTCCTTTGTCTTTTATTCTCCTCATCCATAATTCTATTGTATAGATCTAGCATTTTTTGAGGGATTGGAGTACCGTCAAGATCCACTCCATTTTGAATAGCAAGATCAACAGCCTGCATTCCCATTTTCTTCATATATTAAAAAAAAGCTGAAACTATAATAAAACAAAACTTATTAATCTAAAATTCTTTGAATAATAATTTATTGATTTTGAATTTCCTTAAGTACTCTAATAGCCTCTTTAATGTGTTCAGGACCATTCAATAAATCTCTAAAAATATGCCTAACTGTCCCTTTGCGATCAATAACGTAAGTTACCCTACCATCCATAAAACCTAATACTTTAGGAACTTTAAAAGTTTTCCTAAGAGAGTCATTCGTATCACAAAGTAATGGATATTGTAATTTATTTTTATTAGCAAATGCCAAATGACTTGAGGTACTTCCATTACTTACTCCCCAAACTTGTGCACCTAATACTTTAAATAAGTCATATTTATCTCTAAATCCGCAAACTTCTATAGTGCAACCCGGCGTATCATCTTTTGGATAAAAAAACAAAACAAGGGGATTTTTTAAACCCTTATTTGATCTTTTAACTCCATTTTGATCCAGTAAAGAAAATTCTGGAATTTTATCTCCAATCTGCACAATGATTCTTATAAAGTTCCATATTAGAGGTTAATATGTTTTTTTTGTGGCCTTAAAGTAAATAACTGATATTAAAGTCAGTTTTTTTGTTTTAAAAGATACTAAAAAATTATTGAAATAAACTAGGGTGAATTTATTAATTCAATAATATGGAATTAATAATTTATATTTTTTTATTTCTTATTCTTTTTTTGGGAGTTATTTTTAACTTAAAAATAACTAATTTTAAAAAAGTTAAAGAAATACGAAACAAAGCTAAAGATTATTCAAAAAAGAATAATTAAATATGTATTGCTAAGATTAAAATTCAATTTTTTCATTTGGAGTAAATACTGAGCAATATTTTTTTACTAGGTCCTTTGGCTGACTAGTGGAAGAATTCGTTAATTTTAATTTTAGTTTTTCTATAGCCTCATTAGCATTAATCTCACCGAGTCGATATCTTGCACACGTATCCAATACTTTAAACATTTTTGTGGTAACGGCTTCAGCTGGATAAATTAGAAAAAAAAGGTAAAAAACAACAAATAAGTACTTCATTTTTTTTGATAATAGATATTAAGCGAATAGTTTCAATAATTTAGAAAAAATTAATTTAGAAAAAGATTAAATTTAATAGAATAATCTAATTTGAGGAGAATCTAGGATTTCTACAAATTAATAATAAAAGAAATTGTCAGTATTTAAACAGGAAAAAACCAGTGATGGAGAGAGGAGCCTGGAGTTGTCTTTGCCCTGTCAAGCGTGACCCGACACCACCTCCTTGGCCTTTCATGGCAGACAGGAACCAAGCCTCATGCTCTCCATTCACCTTCCAGTGTGTGAGCGAGGCCGAGGACATGTTTGTTTGATGGTTTCCAGTCTTCTAGCCTCTTTTGAAAGTTTTCTCAATACTTTTTGTGACAATACATATCCCAAACTTTAAAAAGTTTTTTTGTGTTGGTCTATATATTTTCTTTCACTGCCACTAATTATTAGGTACAACACAGACTAATCTGAAGTTCTTAAAAGGACGATTTATTTGAGAGAAAAAATAGATTTATGACAAAATTGAGTCTGAGATAAAATATCTGTTATCCAAAGTATCAATCATTACTTTTATAGGATGTAGTTTGAGAACTATTCCAGTCGATCCACCGACATATTTCCAGAATCAGAGAAGGAAGGCATAATATCACAATGCGTGGAAAAGAAGAAAGAAGAAAGGCAATAAAATGCAGACAAAGAATTA
>NZ_JAKVCI010000031.1:0-15756 GCF_022447305.1 Prochlorococcus sp. ALOHA_ZT_50
TTAAAGAAGAAACAATAGATTCAGAAGTAAAATCAGAGGAACCAGAAGAAAGTGAAGTTAAAGAAGAAACAATAGAGTCAGAAGTAAAATCAATTAAACCTAAAAAAAGAACTGTTAAAGATGAAATAATAGACGTAGAAGTTGATTCTGATAATAAATAAGATTTAAAATAAATAAAAGAATATTAGGTAATCCTTAATCCTAAGAAAAGAAAATTTTAAAATAATTTGCTTTTTTTAATTAAATATAAAAAGTCTTTATTTTTAATATTTTAATTTGAATTATAAGAAGGTTGTTATGAATCTAAAGCTACTTCGATAGCTGCTATTAAGTTTTCGTCAAAAGGTTTAACACCTGGTTTGAATCTTGCAATTACTTTACTATCTTTTCCTATCAGAAACTTCTCGAAATTCCATTCAACATCTCCTTCAGGTTCAACTTTGTTAAGGGTTGTGTATGGTTCTGTGGTGTTGCCTTTGGCATGAACTTTTTCATAGATTTCAAACTTAACTCCATATTTTGTTGTGCAAAAATCTTTTATTTCTGAAAGAGAGTCGGGTTCTTGTTTTCCGAAATCATTACAAGGGAATGCAAGTATTCTTAGGCCTTTGCTTGAATATAAATCATGTAGCTTTTGAAGATCCTCATACTGAGCAGTATTTCCGCAATAACTAGCTACATTAACAACTAAAATTACTTCCCCTGAATATTCACCTAGTTTTATGGATGATCCGTCTGCGGAAAGAACAGTAGTATTTTGTACGTCAACTTGCATGTCTAAAAAAAATCACCCTTTGAAGATAGCATTGTATAGACTTTATTGTGTTTAATTTATATGGTGGTTTTGGTTATTTCTTTTATAAGTTTTAATTTTTCATTTATTTAACCCTTTATAATTAATATTATTAATCAGTTTAAATTTGGACCCTTTAGACCCACTTACTGAAATTATTAATTCCGGTCAAGGTTTTTCACCTGCAATTGCTTTAGAAAGAATTATTTGGGCAATGATTGGAATCTTTTTTTTAGGAGCAATTTCAAGATCAATAACTAATAGCATGCGAAGTCAAAATTGGTTTGGTAGAAATTTTTTATTTAGTTATTCTAAAGATAAAAAAATTACAGATGATACATCTTCACAACCTTCTGGTGATGACGAATAAGTTTTATATATATGAAAGAATCAATTTTTTCTAAAAAGAGAATTTTATTGCTTGGTAGTGGCGAGCTTGGAAAAGAATTAGTAATAGAATCCAAAAGATTAGGATTAGAAGTTATTGCAATTGATCGATATGAAAAAGCACCTGCAATGCAAGTTGCTGATTATTCAAGAGTAATTGATATGGGAGATAAAAATATTTTAAAAAATGTTATAAAAGAATTTAAGCCTGACTATGTTGTCCCAGAAATAGAGGCACTTTCAATTGAAGCCCTAAAAGAACTAGAGGATGAAGGATTCAATATTGTTCCCAACGCCAGAACTGTAGAAATTACAATGAATAGAGATAAAATTAGAGACTTAGCTTCTAAAGATTTAAAAATTAAAACTGCAAAGTTTGATTATATTTTTGAATTTGATGATTTAGAAAAAAAAGCAGATGAAATTGGATTCCCACTTTTACTTAAGCCTTTAATGAGCTCTTCAGGAAAAGGGCAGAGTTTGGTTGAAACAAAAAATGATTTACAAAATGCTTGGAAACAGGCACAAGCAAATTCAAGAGGAAAGGTTAAAGGTGTAATTATTGAAGAATTTATTAATTTTGATTTTGAGTTTACTCTTCTAACTGTAAGAAAAGAAAATGGTGAAAATATTTTTTGTTTACCAATTGGACATCTTCAATCTAATGGAGACTATCAATGTAGTTGGCAACCTTTAGAGATCAAGGAGTCCTTAATTATTGAAGCTAAGAGAATGACAAGTAGAATATTAAATAACCTTAATGGAGCTGGATTATACGGAGTAGAGTTTTTTATAAAAGGAAGTGAGGTTATATTTTCAGAATTATCTCCAAGACCACACGACACTGGTATGGTTACATTAGTTAGTCAAAATATTAATGAATTTGAATTACATTTAAGGGCTTTTTTAAATTTACCAATACCGCGTATAGATCTAATAGAACCCTCTGCAACCAGAGTTATACTCTCTAACCAAGAGTATCTAAATCCTATTTATGAGGGTCTTAATGAAGCATTAGAATTTGAAAAGACTAAAGTGCTCATATTTGGCAAACCAGTTTCCAGAAAAGGCAGAAGAATGGGTGTTGTTCTCTCATCAAATTCTGACATTAATTTGGCTAGAAAAAATGCAGATGAAGCTGCTCTTAAAATAAAAGTCAGTACTACATAAATATTAAATAAAAATAACGAAAAAAATACTTATTTCCTTTGTTTTTGTTCTATGTCTCTCTGGGTATTATTTGAGTATGTTCTTTATTTCATAATGATAGAAAATTATAAAGGTTGGGATATAACTTTAAATTGGGATAATAAAGATTATCTCGAGAGGGATACTACTAAAAGTAATTTTTTTAATCAAAAGGAAAAATGGATTGGTGTTCACTTAAATGGTGAAAAAATCTATGGTTCTTCTCTAAAAGAAATTAGGCATATTATTGATTATCCTAGTTTGCATGCAAAGTAGGTTAAAAGATTTTTTTAATTATCCTGATTATTTTCATTATCTTCAATTAGTTCATTAGCAAGTTTTCTTAAATCTCCCTTAATCGAGACCCATGTAAAGGCGATTATAAAAATTGAAGCAGATATTGCAACAGTGATTTTTTCGACAGGGGACATTCCAAGTGCAATAGCAAACATTTCAAACCAAATACTAATTTTTTATTATATTGAATTTTTTTAAATAGTTAGAATCAAATTTTTTTTTGCAATGATATTTAATTATTCAAAATATAATAAATAAAATTTAAATTACTTATTTTATTTATTGTTTCTGATTTCAATTTTATTCAGTAAGATTAAATTATGGAAAAAAAAAAGTGCCCCCAATGTAAAAATTTAATTTTAAAAACTTCCCCAACATGTTTATATTGTGGTAGACCTAATAAATTTATAACTAAGGAATACGTAAATAAAAAGTGGAATAAAGATAATAATAAAAATGTATTTGATTATATTTTTATTAATAAGTATCTTGTATTTATTTTATTTTTAATATTTACAATTGTTATTATTATATTTAGTTAAATAACATCAATTAATCACTCTATTATTGCATCTAATACTTCTTTAGTATTTGTTGATAGTTTATTTTTTTTAATCTGCTTTATTGTTTCTACCATATTACTTTTGTAAGGGTCTGAATAATAATTGTATCTACTAAATACTTTCACAAAACGGGAAATTACGATTGGATTTAATTTATCAAAGTCAATTATCTTTTTTGCAATATATTTATAACCAGAACCATCCATTGCATGAAAAGTACTATTTCTTGTTACGAAAGTATTTAATATAG
The DNA here is from genome assembly GCF_022447305.1 of Prochlorococcus sp. ALOHA_ZT_50. NCBI lineage: Bacteria > Bacillati > Cyanobacteriota > Cyanophyceae > Synechococcales > Prochlorococcaceae > Prochlorococcus > Prochlorococcus sp. ALOHA_ZT_50. The sequence continues at coordinate 3,479 of NZ_JAKVCI010000031.1, forward strand.
CTCTTAAAGTGTTTGGTGATTTTGAATCAAAAAACTTATTTTCAAATAATTTTTCAATGCTGTTTGTTTTTTCATCAATTTCTATAGATGCATTGAATGAGAACCAACTATCCAAAACGACACTATTATTTTTCCATTTATTGAAGAATATATTTGAAATAATTTTTCTTTCAGGACAATTAATCCTACTGAAAGAATTCAATGCAGCTTTTGCTAGCGTCATCGAATTACTATCGACATAATTAATTATTTTGCATTTAATTTCCTCATCATTACTGTGCAAGAGTAGTTTCCAAATAGTTTCGATTAGTTTTCTTTCATTTTTACCTTCTGGCCAAACTTTATCTAGATTTTTCTCTATTTCTTGGAGCTTAAAATATAATTCTTCTTTTAATTTGGTACCGAATAAATGATTTAATTCGTCAATAGTTTTATATATCTTTAAAGGGTCTATATTTTCTATCTCCGATTCAATTTCAGCAAATGTCGGAATACTTAGTAATTCTGATAAAAGAGATAAATTAATATCTTTATTTTTTATAAATGATATTAAGGTGCTTATTAATTTATTTTCAATTTTATGATCTGGTTTTTCATCTAATCTGCATAAAATAATTTTTTTATAAAATACTTTTACAGTATTAGATAGTGTAAAAAAATCTTTTTCATATTTTAAGATTAAAAATTTTTCATCCAAGGTAGTGTCTGATTCCCACTCAACAGGTGAAGAGAATTCGCGAAAATAAGTTACTAAAGGAATTTGGATGTGAGATCTTACATTCCTAAAAATGAATTCTTGTTTTTTTGTTTTTAAAACAACTGTTTTTTCTATCGTTTTATTATCACCGCAAAATATAGCCAGATTTATAGGAATTATTAGAGGTAAATCATTATATGGGTTCTTCTTTATTGGATTACTTTGAGAGGCTTCAATTGTAAGTTTTTCGCCTTTTTGATCCCAGATTCTCTTGAATTTAATTTTTGGGGTCCCATTTTGCTTGTACCAGATTTTAAACTTTTCAGGATCGATTTCCTTATTGTGCTCTAAAATTTTATCGACAAATTGGTCTATTGTTGCTGCCTTTCCATCATATGTTGAGATGTAATTACTAAATCCTTTATAGAAATTTTCATCTTTTACAAGCTTATTAAGCATTCTAATTATTTCTGCTCCTTTCTCGTAAATCGTGGTCGTATAGAAATTGTCTATTTCTTGATATTTTTCTGGCATTACAGGATGTGATGTTGGACCAGAATCCTCTCTAAATTGATTTCTTCTAAGAAATTTCGCATCATCAAGTCTCTTGATTTCACGATTATGAACGTCTGCAGTGAATTGTTGATCTCTGAATACTGTTAAACCCTCTTTTAGAGATAGTTGAAACCAATCCCTACAAGTCACTCTATTCCCCGTCCAATTATGGAAGTATTCATGGGCGATCACACCCTCTATTCTTTCTAATTCTTCATCAGTTGTTGTTTCAGAATTAGCGAGTATTAGTTTTGAGTTGAAAATATTGAGACTTTTATTTTCCATTGCTCCCATATTAAAGTGCCTGACTGCAACTATATTGAACAATGACAAATCGTATTCAAGGTTATATTTATCCTCGTCCCATTTCATAGATTTCTTTAAGGAACTTATTGCATGTTGAACATATTTTTCATCGCCATACTCAACATAAATATTTATTTTTACTTTTTTATTCGATTTTGTTATGAAATTGTCTTTTACACAATTAAGTTTCCCTGCTACCAATGCAAATAGATATGAGGGTTTCGGATATGGGTCTTCCCAAATTATTTCATGTCGATTATTTGCAAGATTATTTTCTTTTACGACGTTACCATTTGAAAGTAAGACAGGGTAATCATTCTTGTCTGCCTCAATTCTCACGGTGTATTTGCTTAGAATATCAGGCCTATCAGAGTGAAAACTTATTCTTCTAAATCCCTCTGCCTCACATTGCGTAGTTATAATTCCATTGCTCTCATACATTCCTAAAAGGGATGTATTTTCCTTCGGTTTAATTATTCCTTCTATTTTTAATAAAAAATTATCTTTGTTTATATTTTCAATTTTTAAGTTATTTTTTTGCTGTTTGTAGTATTCCTTTCCCAGTAGTGAGTCATCTATAAATATTTTTTTTATTAATATATCCGTACCATCAAGAATTAGATTTCTGGTATTCTTATTTTTTTTTACCAATTTTAGTTTGGTCGTAACATTTACAGCATTTTTCTTAATTACGAAGTCCAAAAAGATTTCTGGAATTTCATAATCAAAAACTTTGTAATCTTCAAGTTTTACATATCTTGAAATATTATTTTGGTTTTTTGGATTGTTCATCTTTACAAAGAAGTTCAGAAGTTAAAAAATCTAGAATACTTATTTTGAAATTATAAGTTTGGCTTATTATCTTCTGTTTCACAAAAATGTGTTTTAATCTCCCCAGAAGGTAGTAGTTCGTATAAAGAAGGATTATTAATATCAGGCGATCCGTCCTTATTAAATTGGTACCTCCAGTCCCATTTTTTATCTGTAAAGGAAATATAATCTTTTCTTAGAGAATATGGAAGCATAAGCTTTTTTTTATTCCAATTAATATTTATAAATGCTCCTGGCTTTAACTCAGATATCTTTTCTACTATGGAAAAGTCACCATTAATATTATTTCTCATCACAAGATTAAGCTTTGAATTTTCACATACATAGCTACTATTTAAAGCTAATAAAAGTATTGAGGTAATAAAAAATGAATGAATTTTTTGAGCTCCTTTTAAAGTAGATTTACTTTCAAGCTAAATGACTTAATTAAAGATCTTTTTGGATCGATTTAAATCATAATAGATTGCATACTCTTTAGATCTACAAGATTACAATTTAATTCCTCTTCATAATCCTGAACTGAAATAAAATTATTTAAAAAACCTGAATATTTTGCATCTCCGCCTATGGTGCTTGAAAGTATATATTTTGGATTGAATTTGTTAATCAATTTAGGGATTACATCAGCACCTTTTACAAAAGAACCAACTAGGGGTAATTCTAAATTTTTTGTAGGAGTAATGACTGCATCAAGACTTTGCTTGTTTAAATTTTCATCAAGATATCCATGGGGTTCTATATAAAACCCATTATCTTGATCGTCTTTAACAATATATCCGTTTTCTATTTGTGGCACTGGAGCCCCAGCAGTTGCTTCAAAACTTAAATTAAAAAGATTTGTCTTTTCAGTTGGCTTAAGCACTTTAATTGAACTAAAACCAATTTTTTTTAATGTTTCAACAGCACTTTTAGGGCAAATTATAGGAATATCCTTTCTGAACATTTCTAATGTTGGAACATGACAGTGGTCAGGTAATCCTTGGGTTAACAAAATAATATCTATTTTTTTATCTATTGAAATTTCTTCTTCTAATGATCCTTTAAAAAACCACTCACCTGGAGGAAATATTAAATCTCCTTTGAGCCAAGGATCAATAATTAAATTGGTTTTTTTAAATTTTATAAGCCAACCATTTGAACCAAGGTAGGTCGCTTCAAAAGTCATTATCAATTAATTGTTTTATTAGACTATAAGGTAATTTTGGCTTTATCGAGAAATTACTAATTTAGATTAGTTTGCTTCATTTAAGATTTGAAATGACTTTCTTTTTAGATTAAATATTAAAACTTGATTATCTTTATAACTAATCTCAAAGTTTTCTTTTTCTAGCATTTGTATTGGTATTAGAGCTAATCCTCCTGTTCCTGAAAATATGATTGGCATGGTGCTATTTTTAGTCCCATTCATTTTTTGTAAGTCAATAGCTTGAGAAACTATTTTTCTGGCTTTATCAAATCCGTAGTCTTCTATTAATTCAGGCCATAAAAAGTTAACTAATTCATATTTCGAAAACTCAATTTGTACTGTTTTCATTAAAAAATAATAGATATATAGTGATTAATTAATTACGATATTTACTTAATTACTATTTTTAAACCTATCCATGACTAGTTGCAACATATCCACTACATCACCATCAGTTAAATTTAAATCCTTCTTTAAATCATTGCAAGTTAAATTCATTTCAAGTGCCGCTTCAGCCATATGATTAACTTTTTGGTTATCACCGCCCAATGAAATAAAGGGATTGAAGTTTTCTATCATTTAATACTTGTTGTTACCACCTAGTTCTAGCTAAGAAATAATTAATTATCATTTATTGATACAGAAGCTTATAAATATGTTATTTAATATTTAGAAAGTTTTTATTTTTAAACTAGGGATATTGATATACCTTTTGATATCAATGCGAATCTTCTGGCTCTGACTAGTAAAGGAAATATCAAATTTGTTCGTTTATTTGATTTAAACACTCTAGAAAGTAACAAAAGTAAACTACTTGAGGGATTATTTATCTGTTTGCAAATAGTATTAATTGCATCTGCCCCATGAAAGATATCTTCATCTTTCAGGAGAATAGCTCCTTTATCTAGGTCATAACCTTTATCTAGGAGGGATTTAATTAGAGTTAAATTTTTACGACCATCAAGAATTTTAATATTATTTAACTTGCTTTTGATCTCAAGGAGCTCAGCAAAATGATTGCAGAATGGGCATTCTCCATCATAAATAAAGGTATAGTTGGAAGTCATTAGAAAAAACAGTTTTGATGGTCTTAAAGTGCGCCAACAAAATAGTAATGCCTCGATAATAAAACAAATAATAAAAATTTTGTGGATTTTTTATAAAGGGATAGTTAAACGATTCTAATAATTACGAAGAAATGTCTCAATATAGGTATATTTTTCATAAAAATCTGTATGCTAACTCGGAGATATTATGTTTTAAAATCATGAATTTATTAGCTTCTTTTGCTTTAGGTGGTTTCAATCCATGGGCAGCAGGCTTTGGAATTGGTTCTTTAGTCCTTTTTGGTCTTGTTGGTCTTGTGGCGGGTCCAAACCTAAAGAATTTTGACCCTGATGCATAAATCATCATATTTAATATAGATTTTAAAAGACTCATTTGAGTCTTTTTTTATGCGGTTTTTTAAATTTATTTTTAGAATAAATCTAAATTATATTCCGCCAAAGAAATGTTGTTAAATCCTTTTTATCCATTTACTTTTTTGAAAATCTCTTCTCTTAAAGCTACTATTGTTTTTTTATCAATACTTTTAATTAAATCAAATTTGCTTAGATTAAAAGGGGGACTAATAGGAGGTCTTTTTGCCTTGATACTCATATCGGGGATTTTTGCCTCTAGTACCATAGCTTTAGGATCTTTAGTTTATGCCTATCGATTAAAGAAGAAATCTAATTCTGATGATAATCAAATGCAGGATTTAGAAACTGTTAATGTTTAAGATATTTTGTGAATCAAATTCAGTTGGATAACCTAAAATGGAGTTCCAGGTACAAAATGCAAGACTAAAAATCCAAAACCGGCAGCAAAAACTATTGATACTGCGATGATTAGAAGGCCCGATGCCATCCCCCCTTCGTTAAACGCCATTTAGTTAGTTATTTTTAAATTAATAATAGAACATATTTGTTCCCAGGTAATAGTTCTAATTACTCATATATCATCCAAATTTATTATTAATGGTGAATAAAAGTAAAAAGATGGAAGTTAATGAGATGATAAAACCAAATATTATTAATGGTTTAGATTTGACGTTTTCTTCTTTCTTAAGCTTATTTTTTGAAGAAGGAAAATTTCTATCTTTTTTTTTATAAATAAGATTGGAAAAAGGTTTAATCACGATAAATTTTAGATTTAAGCTAATTACCCTAAAGTTTTGAACAAATCTTTATGGTAATCAACAACATTTTGACAACTTATTACAGGTGTAAATTCCATATGAATGCCAAATTTGGCTCTCCATGGAGCAAAATGCTCAAAAATTTCTTTATCACTCTGTGCCTTACATAAACAAACTACTCTACCCTCTCCTGGAGCATGAACTCTAAATAACATCTCAAATTTATCTGTTTTATCTGATTTTGCAATTTCACCGTTTTCCCAAGCTTCTACAAATAATTGATAAGCTTTCACTTGATTCTCAATATCTGGGAATTGGCAGTCAGCAAGAAATAATTGCATTGGAGTATTCTTAAGGTTTTACTCATTATCCCTCAAATACTTATTTATTAATGGGACTGTTTGAATTTGAAGATCAGAAAAAGAATATTTTCCTAAATAAAGTGAGAAGAGAGAGTCTCAAGGAATTTTCCAATATCTTTTTTATATAAACTATCTGTGATTTTTAAAGAGAATAATTCATAATCATTTATATCTTTTTTTTTATCAAAATTAATATTTCCCTTTAATGAAATATTTTTCATGATTTTATTGATCACTATTTAAAATTTAAACAAATATAAGTAAAAGACAAATTTCTTTACATTATGTTTTTTATGAGAGAAATATCTAAGGCTAATAGATAATAATTAAGTTATTTACTTTAAGAGTTAATTAATTTTCCTAGGATATATAAGAAAGAATTAGTTAAAGAAAAAATTACAGTTAATAGAGATGCAATAACGGGTAATAAATTGAACCACAATTGCGAAGTTGTCATTTTTGAATCAATAGGCAGAAAATTGGTTCTTTTTTTAATTCTTATTTGTAACCAAAAAATAGATAATGGATAAATAATTCTTGAGAAAGTAATTATCAATGAAGGCAAAATACCTTGGTTTGAATAAAGTATAAATCCTGAAAAAAAGTATAACGCCCAAATTAGAACCCTTTGAATCAGAATTAATCCCTTGCTTTTGCCAGACATTATTAATTAATTTTTATAATTTTAGTCATTTTATATCTTTCAAAAAAAATGTTATTTATAATAACTTTTTCTTTACGTATAATTTTCCATTCATTTTTAAGAAATAATTCATAACTTATTAAGCTCGCTTCAGTATAAAGAGAATCTAAACCTTCTTTCTTTGCTTCATCTTCTAATTTATGAAGTAACTTAGAGCCGTAGCCTTTTCTTTGGAATTTACCTTTACAGTAAAATAGCGCAATTCTATCGGTGGGATATCTTGTGGCAAAAGCAATAATAATTCCTTGTTTACTTATAAGCCATCCTTTTCCTTTAATTATTGACTTATCAAAATTTGGGTTATTCCAAGCTTGGCTTGACCAGGCTCTTTTTTGTTCTTGACTATAAATTTTTTCATCTAAAGATTGAATTGAATCAAAATAAACCTTCTTTAATTCCAGTTGATCTTTAATGGTAATTTGTCTTAAATTCATATACAAATCTTTTATTTAATATGCCTAGTAAAAATATAGTCGCAATTGGGGGAGGAGGGTTTGGACGTTCATTAGGCTCTCTTGAAATTGAAAAATATATAGTTTCTTTAAGTAATAAAAAAAGACCTAAAATTTGCTTTATTCCAACAGCATCTGGCGATAGTAGTTTGTACAAACTAAATTTTTATAGAGCATTTTCTAAACTTGATTGTATAACAAGCCATATTGATTTCTTCTCTAGAACAGAAAACTTAGAAGAGAAAGTTTTAACTCAAGACATCATTTATGTTGGCGGAGGAAATACAAAAAGTATGTTAGCTGTTTGGAAAGAATGGAATTTACATAAAATTTTGCGAAATGCTTATGAAAAAGGAATTGTAATGAGTGGTGTAAGTGCTGGGGCTATTTGTTGGTTTGATAAAGGTATAACTGATTCTTATGCTAAAGAATTAGCCATAATTGATTGCTTAGGTATAGTTGAAGGTATTGCCTGCCCGCATTTCGATGAAGAGAAAGAGAGGGAACCTTACGTTAATGATGTTATTCAGAGAGAAATTATTGAATCTTGTATATGTATTGAGGGCAATTGTGCCTTGCATATTAAAAATGATTTTGACTATTCCTCAATTGATTTTGGTAATGGTAGAAACTGCTTTAGAGTTACAAGGGAAAATAATATTGTAAAGAAAGAAATTCTTTGAAAAGAAAATATTTTTAATATATTTTAGATCTCATCATTCTTCGAGATAGAAGTAAATTCAATCCCTTTGTATTTTACGAAAGATGCAGTCCATACTTCTTTTGAGAGATTGCCAAGGTATTTTAGAAACTGTTGTGTATCTCCATCTCTTATCCATTCAGATTTAATGAATGGAAGCTCTTTCTGCATTCTTTTAGGATGCATATGAACAAGGAGCAAACCTTTTTCTTCAGAAGCCCTTTTTAAAGCACCTTCATCACTTCTTTGAAACACTCTCATTAGAAGATTTAAAATTACCTCTTCTCCAAGTTTCTTGAAATTTTCTGATTCCTCTAAATTATCTTTAATTTCTTTACCTCCAAGAGGCATTGCTCTAACTAAGTTTTGCTCTATTAAAGCTATTGCAATTAGATAATCTTGGCTAGCCATATTCTAAAATAATACTTTTTTGTTATTCTAACCTCTCGAGTTCATGAAAATCTTTCATGGATTAAATATCTGCGATAAGAAGAAAGGAAATAATTTATTAATTATTTTCCAATACAATTAAACTATTGCTTTTTATTTTAATTAGTAAAATTAAAATTTTATTTGTCATGAGGTTTTTTTTATTTTTATTTTTCGGTATTTTTGTAGGTCTTTATTTATCATGGCCCGGTTTAGTAATACCAGAAAATTGGAAATGTTTTAATCAAATTATTGCAAAATCTGCAGAAGATAAAATTTCTTTAAAAGCTGCATTAGAGATTTCCCCCAGTTATTTTCTAAAGGCTAAGAATAAAAAGACGACTTCCAAAATAAGAATCGTAGCAGATGCGTGTTTTCGTTAATATGTTGAGTGATTAAATATGACTACTAAATAATGAACAATAATATAAGATTTGAATTGTCATTTAAAAATATTTCTCAGTTAGAAAATAAACTTAATTTCTGCAAATTAAATAATATAAAAAATATCAATATTCCATGTAAAGGACTTATAAAGAAGGATTTATTTAATTCAACTATTAAATATATATCTAAAAACTATAATGAATTTAATGTGACCTATCACTATAGTCTTTATCATCAATATTCAAAAAATAAAGAAAAATCGTATCAGGATTTTTTAGATTTTGTTAAAAGTTCTCAGACTAATAAAAATTTTGAAATTCTGCTTGTGTCGGGATCAAATAAGAAAAAAAACTTTGACTCAGTTGATGTATTAGCTTATTTAAAAAAAGAAAAAAATTTAAAAGTTAAATTAGGTATAGCTTACAATCCATATTTGAAAAAATATTATAATATTTCTTCAGAAAGAGAAAGGTTCGAAAGAAAAATTTCGACTGGATTAATAAATTCAATTTGGTTTCAATATGGTACAGATATTAAAGTTCTTCAGAATGAGTTGACTTATCTCAAGAAAATAGCAAAAGATGAAAAATTAAATCTATTTGGAAGTTTATTTATTCCTTCTAAACAATTTATAGCACGGTTTAAATTTCGTCCTTGGAAAGAGGTATATATATCTGAAAAGTGTTTATATGCCTTGGAGAATTTTTTTGATTTCACAAACGATTTAGTTAGTTTTTATAAAAAAAATAATATTACACCTGTAATTGAATCTGATTTTTCATCATCAGAGAAACTTGATTCTGTTTATAGTTTTTTAGAAAATGAAAGATAATTTCTGTCAATATTAAACCTATGAAAAGTGATGTTACATATGACTTATTAATAATAGGTGGAGGTATATCTGCGTGTGTTTTCGCTTCGAAGTATCTGAAAAATAATATTACAAAAAAAGTTGGATTAATTGAAATTGGTCGTGGACTTGGAGGGAGATCAAGTACAAGAATAAGCAAAAAATATAAAGGATGGAAACTAAACCATGGTTCTCCAAATTTTAATATATCTAACAGTAAAAATAATCTTCTATTAAAAAGATATATTGATGAATTATTGGAAAATAAATATATAAAAATTGACGACTCAGAAATAATTTTTTTAAATGAAGATTCTAATTTAGAAACTATAAAAAAATCTGAATTTTCTTGCGGGGTTAATTATCTATCTTTAGATTCCATGAGTGAATTATCGAAAAAGATAATTGAGTCAAATAATTTAAAAGAGAAAATTGATTTTTTCTTTGAAACTTTAATAGTTGATATGAAGTTTAATGATAAGGAATGGTTACTAACATCAAAAAATGGCGACAAATTCAAGTCTAAATATCTAATTTGTTCAACTAATTTGTTGTTACATAAGAGGTCTTTAAAAATATTAAACGTAAATCAAATTCCATTAAGAAAAGCTATTCCTATTAATAATGATAAAAAAATAGATTTACTATTAAATTTTTTAGAAGAACAAACATTTATTCCTAGGTTAACTTTTTTAATTTATACAAATGAAAATTATAGTTATAAAGATTATTATTCTAAAAAACAAAGGTATTTTTATTTAAAAAATAATTTAGAAAAAAAATATAGATTTGAAAGAATTATTTTTCAGCTGCAAGATAATAATAAATTAGGAATTGTAGTACATTCAAAAAACGCAGAGTTAATTAATTCTTATATAAGTGCAAAAGATGAAGAAGTTTTTAAACAAAAAATAATTAAAAATTTCAATAAATTGTTTGAAGAGAATTCTTTAGTACATAAATTAACTTTTGATGAAAAAATATCTATTATGAAATGGAGAGCTTCACAGCCTTCTGGCCTTGCCGTACCATTATCTTTACAATTTAGTAGAAAATATAGAATTGGATTTTGCGGAGACTGGTTTGAAGGAGATGGATTTGGCAGAATTGAAGGCTCAATTTTAAGTGCTTTAATATTAGAGAAAAAAATTAAAGACTTAATTAAATAATTTTTTCAGAATGTGATCTATATCAGTGTTTTTTTCAATAATGAATTTATTTGTATTATTTTTTATGCTATTAGGTTTGAATTTTTCGTAATAAATGCTCCATGATTTTAAGAAATCATTCTCAGCTTGTTTTTTATCCTTCCCCCTTTCTTTTATATCTCTTTGGACAACTCTTTTCATGCACTCATTTTTTTTAGTTTTTATTTCTAAAAAAATATAATCCTTATTATTTAAAGTGTTTGAGAATTCTTTAGCAAATATACCCTCAACAATTAAAAAACTAATATTATTTGTTTCGTTTAAGATATTTTGAATTGTTTTCTTTTCGAAATTATAATAACGATCACAGATTGAAATTCCATTCTTATAAATAAAATCAAAATCTTTTTTGAATAGTTTGTTATTAAAACTAATACTTCTATCAAAAAAACCTTCTACAAATTTTGGTAGTAATTTACTTATTAACCCTGTCTTATAGTAATTGTCGGTACTTAACACAATACCATTTTTATTTTTTTTTATTATTTGATTTGATAAAGTTGTTTTCCCGCTTCCGGAAGGTCCACTTATAAAAATAAGCTTCATTTTTATGATCTGTTCTTTAATAAGATTTTAACTTTACTATTAATAAATACCTTTAAATTTTGAATATACATTTTAACTTTTTTAGTTTTTAAAATAATTTAGAATACCTTGCAATGGCTCGTAAGCTTGCATAAATATTAAATGTGTGTCTTTATATAATTGTAAATAAATTATTTCTATTCAATTAGTTATTGTCTTGTTATTAATTCCTCTGGAATTTGATAATATTAAATTGAAGAGCTAATTTTATTACTTATATATTGCAATGATTTCTAAATTTCTCAGCAAACTAAAATCAATTTTATTTAAAAGTGCAGTAACTCCTGAAACTCCTTTAAAGAAAGAAAAAAAAGCAGCAAAGTCTGCAAAAACAAAAACAAAAACAAAAACAAAAACAAAAACAAAAACCAAAGCGGTAAATTCTAAGAAAAATATTGAAACTTTGACTACACTTCCAGGTGTTGGAGCAAAAAGCGCAAAAGCTTTGTATGAGGCTGGATTTAAAACAACAAAGGCAGTTATCGCTGCTGATGAAAAAGATCTTCTTGCTGTATCAGGAGTTGGAATAAATCTTGTTAAGAAGCTTAAAAAGCTTAAGTAGTTAAAATTTTATTTTTAAACCTTTCTAAAAAAATTTGTAATATCAACTCATATTCAAAAAATTTATGAGATAAAGCAGATTATCTTCTTCTTGCTTTTCTTCTCTGTTGCAACTTTCTTTTATATTTTTCAATAGGCGTTTCATGATGTCTAAGTCTTTTTAAATCTGCAAAGATTCCCGACTTAGATACTTGTCTTTTAAATCTTCTAAGGGCTGACTCAATACCCTCGTTCTCTCCAACTGTAACTTGTGTCAAAATTTTCTAAATAAATGCTATTCTAGCACT
>NZ_JAKVCI010000032.1:0-15495 GCF_022447305.1 Prochlorococcus sp. ALOHA_ZT_50
TAAGGCTAAGTACTACTGTGTGACCGATAGTGAAACAGTACCGCGAGGGAAAGGTGAAAAGAACCCCGGGAGGGGAGTGAAATAGAACATGAAACCGTGAGCTTACAAGCAATGGGAGCCCGACTAATCGGGTGACCGTGTGCCTGTTGAAGAATGAGCCGGCGACTTATAGGCACTGGCGGGTTAAACCGGAAATGGTGGAGCCACAGCGAAAGCGAGTCTTAATAGGGCGTTTGTCAGTGTTTATAGACCCGAACCCTGGTGATCTAACCATGGCCAGGATGAAGCTTGGGTGATACCAAGTGGAGGTCCGAACCGACTGAAGTTGAAAATTCAGCGGATGAGCTGTGGTTAGGGGTGAAATGCCAATCGAACCAGGAGCTAGCTGGTTCTCCCCGAAATACGTTGAGGCGTAGCGTCTAGTGCTCCAGCAGGGGGGTAAAGCAACCATTTCGGTGCGGGCTGCGAAAGCGGTACCAAATCGATATGAACTCTGAATACCCTGTGTGTAACTAGGCAGTCAGACTGTGGGGGATAAGCTCCATAGTCAAGAGGGAAACAGCCCAGACCGCCAGCTAAGGTCCCAAAATTAACGCTAAGTGATAAAGGAGGTGGGATTGCCCAGACAACCAGGAGGTTTGCCTAGAAGCAGCCATCCTCAAAGGAGTGCGTAATAGCTCACTGGTCGAGCGATCCTGCGCCGAAAATGAACGGGGCTAAGCGTTATACCGAAGCTGCGGATAAATTTATTTATGGTAGGGGAGCGTTCTATGTAGGGTGAAGCGTTAGCGTAAGCGGACGTGGACAGCATAGAAGTGAGAATGTCGGCTTGAGTAGCGAAAACATGGGTGAGAATCCCATGCCCCGAAACCCTAAGGGTTCCTCCGGCAGGCTCGTCCGCGGAGGGTTAGTCTGGACCTAAGGCGAGGCCGAAAGGCGTAGTCGATGGATAACAGGTCAATATTCCTGTACCAGATGTGTTTTGAGAAGGGGGACGGAGAAGGCTAACCAGGCCAGATGTTGGTTACTGGTTCAAGCGTTCGAGGCTTTGAGAGATGGAGAAAACATCTTGAGCTAAGGCGTGAGTACGAGCTGCTACGGCAGCGAAGTTGGTGATGTCATGCTTCCAAGAAAAGCCCTATACTCGTTAAGACACAAATGCCAGTACCCGAAACCGACACAGGTGGGGTGGTAGAGAATACCGAGGGGCGCGAGATAACTCTCTCTAAGGAACTCGGCAAAATGGCCCCGTAACTTCGGGAGAAGGGGTGCCAGCGAGAGCTGGTCGCAGTGAAGAGGCGCAAGCGACTGTTTACCAAAAACACAGGTCTCCGCTAAGTCGCAAGACGATGTATGGGGGCTGACACCTGCCCAGTGCCGGAAGGTTAAGGAAGCTGGTTAGCTTTTAGTGAAGCTGGCGACTGAAGCCCCGGTGAACGGCGGCCGTAACTATAACGGTCCTAAGGTAGCGAAATTCCTTGTCGGGTAAGTTCCGACCCGCACGAAAGGTGTAACGATTTGCGCGCTGTCTCGGAGAGAGGCTCGGCGAAATAGAATTGTCTGTGAAGATGCGGACTACATACACCCGGACAGAAAGACCCTATGAAGCTTTACTGTAGTTTGATATTGTGCTCGGGCTCTGAATGCGCAGAATAGGTGGGAGACGTTGAAATAGTGCTTGTGGGTACTATTGAGTCATCGGTGAGATACCACTCTTTTAGAGCTAGGGTTCTAACGCTTACCCGTTATCCGGGAAGCGGACAGTATCTGATGGGCAGTTTGACTGGGGCGGTCGCCTCCTAAAAGGTAACGGAGGCGCACAAAGGTTCCCTCAGGCTGGTTGGAAATCAGTCGTTGAGTGCAAAAGCAGAAGGGAGCTTGACTGTGAGACCTACAAGTCGAACAGGGACGAAAGTCGGTTTTAGTGATCCGACGGTTCTGCGTGGAAGGGCCGTCGCTCAACGGATAAAAGTTACTCTAGGGATAACAGGCTGATCTCCCCCAAGAGTTCACATCGACGGGGAGGTTTGGCACCTCGATGTCGGCTCATCGCAACCTGGGGCTGAAGTCGGTCCCAAGGGTTGGGCTGTTCGCCCATTAAAGCGGTACGCGAGCTGGGTTCAGAACGTCGTGAGACAGTTCGGTCCATATCCGGTGTATGCGCAGGAATATTGAGAGGATTTCTCCCTAGTACGAGAGGACCGGGAGGAACGCACCTCTGGTGTGCCAGTTATCGTGCCAACGGTAAACGCTGGGTAGCCATGTGCGGAGTGGATAACCGCTGAAAGCATCTAAGTGGGAAGCCCACCTCAAGATGAGTATTGCCATGGCTTAAGCCAGTAAGGTCACGGGAAGAACACCCGTTGATAGGCTCTACGTGGAAGCTTGGTAACAAGTGCAGCGGAGGAGTACTAATAGACCGAGGGCTTGACCAAATAAACTTAATTTATTGTTTTTAATTTATATAATTTTCTATGCAGTTCTCAAGGTTCACACTATCCTGGTGTTCATGGCGATGTGGAACCACTCCGATCCATCTCGAACTCGGTTGTGAAACGCATCAGCGGCGAAAATATTTAGGGGGTAGCCCCTTGAGAAAATAGCTCAATGCCAGGTAAAAATATTTAAAAGGGTTTACTCTTCTTGAGTAAGCCCTTTTTTATTTTTGGCATTTAGGACACCAATGGGTACTTCTTCCAGTAATTTTTTGTCTTTCAATTAAATTTCCACATTTACGACATTCTTTTCCAGTTCTCCTATAGACATTTGTCTGTAAACCAAAATTCCCATTCTCTCCTTCCAAGTCCCTAAAATCGCTAAATGTAGTACCCCCAGAACCTATACTTTTTTTTAATACAGTTACAATTGATTCTTTGAGCTTGATTAACTCATTCTTCTTTATTGTTCGAGCTTCCCTAAAAGGTGAGATGCCAGCAGAGTATAAACTTTCATCAGCATAAATATTACCTATACCTGCCACTATTGTTTGATCTAATAAAATAGCTTTTATAGATTTTGTTCTTTTTGAAATAACTTTCTTAAGGTAATTTGCATCAAAGTCTTTAGAAAATGGTTCTGGTCCTAATGAACCTAATCCTTTAATTATTTTGTTAAGCGATAGGTCTTTATTAATCCACCACATTTGACCAAAACTTCTTACGTCAATGTACCTAAGCTCATTATTATTTTTATCGAAAAATCTTATTCTTGTATGTTTACAAGGATGACTTGAGTTTTCAATAAATTTAAAATATCCAGTCATTCTTAGATGAACTACAAGAAATCCGTTATTTTGTGAATTTTCTAGAGGAAATTGAGTATTCTCATTTTGAACTTCTTTTAATTGAGCTATTAAATATTTTCCTCTTCTATCCCATTTATAAATAAGTGAGTTCAGAAGTCCTTTAATGAATTCTTCTTTGTTTATTGGGAATGCAACAGTTGAATCCCTACAGACTTCTACTTTTTTAATAATAAAGTTATTAAGTTTTTGCTCTAAACCTCTGCGAACAGTTTCTACTTCAGGTAATTCAGGCAATTATTTAAGCTTTCTCTAATTCACTTTCAGCGAAATTATTTGTATTTGCTCCACCATCAGTTCCGCTTATCCCAGCGTAATTTACTTTATCGAATCTGACTACACAGTTATATTTAATACCTGAGGTATCAACTGAAGCAACTTTACCTATTTCATTGTACCAATATGATTCTGGTCTTTTTACTCTTACGAGATCTCCTCTTGAAATTGCCATTACTATTAATTTAACTTTTTGTAGAATAACTCATCATTAATATTCTTAGACAAATTATTCACACATATTAATTAAAAGTTTTAACAAAAATCATTTATTAAATTATTTTCGAATTCTTCTTTAGCAGGCTTACTTCCCATCCATTTCCTACCAGGTATTCTTACATCTAATTCATTTGTATCACAATTGATTGAAAGAATAAGTTTTTTATTTTCTTGATTTAGTACGTTTAAAACTTTTCTACCTTTAATATCTTTATATGATTTACTTTGGATAATTATAGGACCATAAATTTTTTTATCTAACTCAAGTAAGTCATTATTTTTTTTATTTTCAGTTGTTTCATAATTTTCTGAATTAATTGTGTTCTTTTTTCTTATTATGAGCTTTTGACCAACTTTTATTGAATCAGGATTATTGAGATTATTAATCTCTATCAGATCGATTACTTTTAAATTATATTTGTTTGATATCTCAGTAAGATTTTCACCAGTTTGAACAATATGATAATTATTTATTAAATCTGATTGTTTTGTAAGATTTTCAGTAGATTCGGAGATAATAAGATTTTGGCCAACAAAGATATAATTTTCATCTTTTAAGTTATTCAATTTAATAATTAAATCTTTATTTATTGAATAGAATTTTGAAATACTTGATATTGTATCTCCACTTTTTACAATATGAATTTTTTTTATTTCAGTTTTTTCTTCAGTAATTGATTCTTTTCTAGCAATATTCTCAATTTTATTTTTTGCTGAAAATATTTTTTCTTCTGATTTTATCAATGAGTGATTAAAAAAATTAATAAATATGGCAATTACTAAAAATGCAAATTTCATAAAACTCACTATTTATTTAAAGATAATCTTTAAATTTAAAATCGCTAGGTTTTTGAAAACAATTTAAGTAATTTAAACCTGAAAAATAAACTTTAAAAATTTCTTTACTCTTTCATAGGGGGGATACCGCAGATTTGAATCAAATAAAAAACCTTTAAAAGTAATAGATTTTTGATTTGAAAAATTTCGAAAACCTTCTTCTCCATGAAATTTACCAATACCACTTTGCCCAACGCCTCCAAACGGTAAATTTGGAATAAGGACTGGTAACATCACATCATTTATACAAATTGTTCCTGAGCTGGTTACTTTTGAAATATGATTATGGATTTTTTTATTGCCTCCAAATAAGTAGATTGCTAATGGTTTTGATGTTTGACTAATCTGTTTTAAAGCTGATTCCTTATCATTAATTCCAACTACAGGAAGTAGTGAACTGAATAATTCTTTCTGCAAAATATCTGTTTCATTTAATTTAGTTCTCAAAATTGTAGGAGATATTTTCAACTTTTTTTTACTAAAAGTCCCCCCAAATAAAATTCTTTTTTCTTTTTTATATTGTTTGAGAATTTCTACAGTTGATGTAAATTGTTTTTTCTCCAATTTTGATAGGTTTTCGGAAATAATTGGATTATCTCCGTAAAAACTTACTATGTATTTCTTTAATTTTTCTATAAAAATATTTTCAATTTCTTTATCTACAAAGATATGATTCGGAGCCATGCAGGATTGACCAGAATTAAAAAATTTACCCCAAACAATTCTTTTTGCAGCCACTTCTAAATTTGCATTCTTGAAAACAATTACAGGATTTGTTCCGCTTAACTCAAGAGTTAATGGAGTTAAGTTTTTTGAAGCTAATTTCATTATAGATTTTCCAGTTTCAGTACTTCCTGTAAAAAAAATGTGGTCAAAATTTTGTTCAATTAATTTTATGGATTGTTTATTATCACCCTCTACTGTCATTAGGACATCTTTACGGAAATATTTGGAAGTAAGCTTTTTAATAAGTTTTGAGGTCGCAGGACATTTCTCTGATGGTTTTATAACTGCAGTATTTCCTGCTGAGAAAATATTTACCAATGGCTTTAAAACATAAAGTAATGGATAATTATAAGGACCAAGAATTAAGACACACCCAAGAGGTTCATAAATAACTTTGGAGGATGATGGAAATAGATAAAAAGGTGTATCAATCTTTTTTGGTCGCATCCAAGAATTGAGTTTCTTTTTTATGAGTGAAATTTCTTCTTTCACTAAAAGGATTTCTGAAAGCCCTTCAATTTCAGATTTACCTAGATCAACAAAAAGTGATTTTATTATCTCTTTTTTATTTTCATCCAAAAGTTTAGAAACTATATTGATATGTTGGATCCGCCATTTTATATCTTCAGTTTTACCAGTGAGAACTGTATTTTTTAATTTATAAATGTCTTCTAAATGAAATTTATCAGAAATTTTCATTTTTTACCTTTGAATAGTATTAAATATATCAGAGGATAAATTGTAAATAACTAAGGTTTTTAGCCAATTAAATCAAAGTGAATGATTTATGAGAAATAATCAAATTTATTAATATTGCCTTTAAAAATTCAAATTTTTCTTGGTTAGTATATTTCTATGAGGGAAAATTTTTCAATTAGATTGATATCTATAAATGAAATACCAGAAGTCACAAACTGGGCAAGGTTAGAAGGATTTTCTCCTGGAATGGATGACGTATCAATTTATAGAAATACAGATAAACAAGGGGTATGGGTAGCTTGTCTCGACAATAATCCTATAGGTTCTATTGCGTGTATAAAATATAATTCCTCGTATGGTTTTATAGGTTTATTTATCGTTAAAAAAGAATTCCGAAATAATGGATATGGAGTGAGATTATGGAAACATGCCCTCGAATATTTGAAAAATGTTGATTGTATTGGTCTTGAGGCTGCCCCAGATAGATTGAATGATTACGCAAAGTGGGGGTTTAGAAAATCTTCCATTACAAATCGATGGAAATTAAATGGTTCTCAAGATTTGCCATTGAGAAATTTCTATAAAGATCAATTTCATTCTTTTAAAGTTGTCCCGGGTAATAAAATTTCTTCTGAAGCAGTCTTAATTTATGATGATCAAAGAGAACCTAGTCCCAGACCACATTTTCTAAATGACTGGTTGAAAAATTCTCATGGTAATGTCAGTGCAATTGTCGATAATAATGGGATGTGCCATGGATTTGGCAGGATAAGACCTTGTGTATTGGAGGATAATGAGCAAGGCTGGAGAATCGGACCTCTTTTAGCGGATACTCCACCACTTGCTGAATTATTAATAAGGGAGTTAGTTGGTGATTTAGATGCCCAAATCTTATTGGATTGCTCTAATCTGAATCCTTATGCAAATTATCTTTTATCAAGTTTGGGATTTGAGGAAATATCAAAAACTTACAGAATGTATAAAGGCATTCAACCTCCCTGCCCTATGAATCAAGTATATGGACTTGCCTGCTTGGAACTGGGGTGATTTCCTTTAAAGCGTTCATTTCCCCTTTTGTTTCTGTAATACTGAAAGAAGTTTGTTTGATTAAGATTAACTTCCAGAAGGTTTCAAAATTTTTTCTACAATATCGGCGTTGATTATAGTGATCTCTCCATTGTCAATATTGGCAACTTGAAACAAGGTCCATGAATTTGGATTTCTAGCTCCTCCAATACAGTCGATAACTTGACCGACCCAATAATTTTCATTCTTTTCCTTAGTATCTTCGCAATTTTCTTTTTTAATTGCGACATAATCACCAGGCCTAACGAAAAGAAACTCAGGAGTTGCTGAGCTCACAATAAATAACTAATAGTATATACGTACTATAGTAAGTTATTAGTTTTGTTGCTGAACTTTGAATTATTTAGCAAACTAGGGGTAATTCAAAAATAAAATGGAATCAACTGAAATTGCTATATTTTCAACATTATTGGGGTTAATTTTAGCTTTAACTGACGCTTATATAGAAAGAAATATTCCTGGATAATATTTCCAATTCATTTCTTAAATTAAATAAGATTTAAGCTGGTCTAATATGTCGGCACGGTTGGAAACTAATTTTGTAAAAACTAAATATATCAACCCTCCCATTGCGAGCCTTCCGTTAATTTTTTCTAACTGCTTTAGTTTTCTCAAAAATTACCCTTGCTGTTAAATAAAATTTAAAGGGTATAGAAAATAAAAAAGTATTGATTACTTCAAAATTAAAAAAAAATTATAGAAATATTATTTCAAACACGAATTAAATTTAAAGCCAAGCTTCTTTCATCTCAAGATAAAGTCTCTCGCTCTCAGCAGAATTAATTTTGCTGTCTGAATAGGATTGTTGCTGTTGCTGTTGCTGCTGCTGAGTTGAGTTAGTATTAGGATTTTGGACTTCGCTCATTAGAGGGGCTGAATATTTGTGTTTATTCTCTCATATTTAGAGCTTTTTTTGTCAACTTAAATTCTTAAATTTTATTTAAATTTTCTACGCTTTTAATTTTCCTGTTTTGAGTGAATTTATTTCGCTACAGTAGTTTTGGTATATAGGAATTTGACTTCCCAATATACAACTCCTAGGAAGATAGCACTTGCAATAATAATTTCAGAAATGGCTAACATTTTATTTTTCAATACTAATTTAATTTTGGTATCAATTTACACAGAATGCAATAGGTACTAATTACATTTTAGATTTTAAAAAATCTTATTTAATAAAATAACGCGTCGAAATAATATAAAATTTTAAGTTAGATACATATTATTTTCGTGGGAAATTTCATAAATTCAACAACTCTTATACCTTTAATACCTTTAGTAACCTCTTTATTTATTCTTATTTTATTGGCAAGTTTTAACAGAACACTTAACAGGTTAACAAAACCAGTTACTGCACTGGTTGCATTATCTTTATTAAGTTCTGCTTTTATAAGCTCATTTGACTATTTTAAGAAAATAGAAGAAGAATTAGTTTTATCTGAATTTCTCAAATTTTTTGAAGAAAAAAATTTAGTTATACATCTCAATTTAGTAAATGAAAAAATTATAATTTTTTTCTCATTAATAATGATATTAATTATTGGAATATCTTTTTATAAATTGCCTAGAAAAAAAGGTTATGTCTCATTAATGATTAGCCTAGGATTAATTTCTTCTTCGGTGATGCTCTCAATATTGCTAATAGATTTCTCAGCACTAATCTAAACTGTTGTAAGCATTGACAAAGCTTCGTTAAGTTCTTGGACATGATTTAATTCATCTTGAGCAATTTCTTTTATTTTTTGATCATTTGGATTATCTATTAAATATTTGGAATAAGTTTCAAATGCATGTTCTTCGATTTTTATGTTGACATCATAAGCATTAGCTGGAGAGAGGAAATAATAAAAAACCATGATCCAGTAATAGACAAGCACAAGGTGTCTCGCAAAAAATCTATCAATCCAGAACCTATCTCCTCCTCTTTTCTCCATTTCTTTAAGATGCTCAGTTTCGTTAATAGCTTGATAAAAATGTTCTTTCATTAAAATCATTGTTTTTTCATTTTTAATTCCTAGGGATTCTTTAAAATGAAGAACTGAAAGAAATGCAAAATAAGGTGATCTAGCTATAACTTCTAAAACCCAAAATCTTTGTAAAGATCTACCAGAGTATATGAAGTCTAAGAAGTTAACTGTACTATTCAAAATCAAAGAATTTAATTTCTTCATAAATTTAGTTTTTCTTTAAGTATAATTACTCAGCCGCTCGAGGACTATGATGTATTGAAGTAATTAACCAAAAATTAATATTTATAGTCTAAAAATTGTTACTTCCATTGAAATATTTTTTTTTCATGCATTAATTGGATAGATAAAAATTTTATATGACAACTACTGAAAAAATTGCAAATGCCAAAAAGAGGATTGATGAATTAGAAAGACTTATAAAATTTTGGAATGATTCAGACCATGATGAGGCAAAAATAGTAAATTTTTCAAAGAACATTGAAAATAAAGTTGCTTAGATTGTGAAGATTAAGGCTAATTAAGTTTATCTACTTAAAGTGATTTAATATCTTTGAGGTTTCGAATATTGTTTAATTTATAAATAGAGCAATTAAACCTATTCTCAAAAACGGTAAGGAAGAAATAATCTAAAAGAAAAATCTATATGAAAACCTTTTCAAAAAAATATTTAGTTCCGATTAAATTTATACCATGGGTTTTTTGGGTATTTATATCTTTTATGAGTATATATTTGTGTAAGATAGCCTGGGTAAATTGAATAATTAATGGATCTAGCTTCTCCTTAGCCAACCAGGAGCACCGCCAAACCAATCCGATATATCATCTTCATTTGGGTTGAAATGATTTTCTTTATCTAGTCCATCTATCCCAAATGATTGTAAGAGGTTATCAATCCCCCCATCATTTTTTGTACCATTCCTTCTAAAGCTGTTAGCTTTTTTCAGCCAAAGAGAAATTGTCGAATTATGGTGTGCAAATTTCTCAACATATATCCTTTCTTCTAATGTAATTGATTTATCTTGAGCAATTCTTTTAATTATTCCTTGGATCTTTAGTCTTTTTGCATTACTAAGAAGCATTTTTGATCAATTCATTATTCTTTTTATAGGAAGGATTACTAAATATATCTTGTCAATGTTAATTTCAACAAATTAACTATTTTAAGAGGTTTTTAAGCAATAAAAGTCTTAAGACACTAAAAAAAGGGATCAATAAGTTACTTATGATACTTTTATTCATTTATCAAACTTATAATTCCCACAAATTAGATAAAAAAAATCAATCCATTCTCAAAGACATTTTAAAATTTAAGAAAAGTCGACTCAGTTGTTGCATAATAGTAAATCTGTACTATTATTAGTACAGATGTATTATTAAGACATGAAAGTGATTTCATCTTCTCCTTATGCCCCTTTTAATTCAAAAGAGTGGAATTCTCTAATAAGCAAAAATGTAAAGTTTGAAAATACTCCAATAAAGATTCAAAAAAAATTTTATAGAACTTTTACTCTAAAAAAGATTGAAAAAGATAAACTTTTGCAAGAGAAGAATGAATTGCACCAACAAATGCAACTTGTATTCGGATAGAAAAATATTAACTAACAATCTTTTTATTGAATATTATTTTACGAGATCCAATTTTTTGTTAGATTAGTAGAAATACAAGAAGGATTTAATTTGGCTGTTGATCGAGAACTTTTAAAAGAAGTTACCCAAGAACTTTGGAATACCGTAAAAAAACTAAGACCTGAAATAGATCGGCAAACTCGACTTCAATTAGTTTTAAAGGCCTTATTAACTATTGGAGATTTACCAGATCAAATGCAAGCTGCCATGGTAGTAGGTGTTTGCGCAGAAATGGATAAAAGTGATGTTGATAATGTTGAAACTAATTCACAAACTAAAGATTCAAGCGGAGTTGATACTTCTACAGGCAGAAAAGTAGTTAGAAGAAGTTCAGCTAAATAAACCTTAAACGATCATCCTTTAATTTTCTTTGATTCGTTTTTATTAAGTCTATTGAATAGGTAATATGAAATTACAAGTAAGAGAGGAACGAATATTGAATGTAAAGTCATCATTAATTCTGTTTGGCCCATTCCTATAAGATTTGACTCGTTTGGAAGTTGTTCTGACCAAGTGCCAACTAAATGCCAGGCTTGAGGAATTGATAAGAAAAACATATAAGAGCTATAAGTTAAGTTTATGTTCAGATAAAGATTATCATTATTGAACGTTTTTGCTTTCTTTATTCTTATTTCTTAACTAAGTATTTGTAGAGTTATAAAAAAGAACTTGATTCATAAATTTATTTTCTTAAGAAGAGTTTTAAATTCTTTTTTACCAATAATTTTTTCAGCTGCGTAAGCGCCACTTGCTGAAACAGCAGGAATTCCAATACCTGGAAATGTACTTGCACCGCAAGTAAATAAATTTTTCACTGGAGTTTTGCAGCCTGGGAAAAGACCTTTTGCTGCAGATAATGCAGGGCCGTAACTACCGCAATAGGTATTGGTGAATTTTTTATGAGTGATTGGGGTTCCTAGCATCTTTAAATCAATCCTTTCATCTATATCAGGGATGAATTTTCGCACTGCATTAAGGAATATTGAACATCTTTCTTCTTTCAAATTTCTATATTCTAATTCCTTTGGATTTAGGTTTTCCCAAATTTCCCAAGGTTCATTTGCGGGAGTATATCCATGAAGAACATGTTTTCCTTCAGGGGCCATATTTTTATCTAAAACAGATGGGATTGAAAATACAGCTATATTTCTTTCTGCGGTTATACCTTTTTCCCACTCATCAACATGTATCGCATGTATTGGCAAATTTTCAAGACCATCAGCATCAAAACCTAGATGTATATGAAGGAAAGAATCACATTTATTAGGGTTCAAAACTTTTGTATTCCATTTTTTTGAAATTTCATTTGGAATTAACTTTTTTAAATTCCAAACATCAGTATTCGTGACAACAGATTCACAACTATAACTAGAACCATTATTAAGAGTTATACCTGTGGCTAAATTTTTATTGAAGTTAATTGTCTTTACTCTCGAAGAAAGAATTAATTCTCCTCCATTTTTTTTAAATCCATTAATTAAGGCTTTTACGATAGATTCACTACCTCCTTTGGGGTATTCAAGGTATGAATTTGGTTCAAACCATTCGTTAAATAAAGTAGCCATCGCAGCTGTATTTGTATCATGCATTGACATACCACTTATCAAAAAGCTCAATAAATCAACCCAATTTCTGAGAAAAGGATCCTCTAGATGATTATTTACTAAATTCCCAAAGCCTTTATTAATTTTTGGTATTTGATTGATATTAGGTAAAAATTTTGAGGTTAAATTTATTAGATCTAAGAAATTTATTGATTCGGGAGAAAATGAGAGTAAAGGTATTTCATTTATTATTTGGCTAAGAGGTTTTATTCCGGAAATAAATGATTCCCATTCTTTAACAGATTTCTCACCTCTTAAAGTTTTAATTGTTTGTTTAAAAGGTTCTTCCCCCACATCAAGATTAAAATTGCCTTCTGGGACAATTACTTGCCAACCTTTGTATTGAAATAGTTCAACTTCTTCATCAAGTAATTTAAGAATTTGCCCTAGGGGATTAGTTGTCGGCCATTTACCTATTCCACTCCACAATGAAGGACCTGATTCGAAAGTGTAACCTTTTCTTTTGAAACTGTGAGCAACACCTCCCGGTTGGGTATGTGCTTCACATATAAGTACTTTTTTGCCTGATAAAGCGAGAATCGAACCACAACATAATCCCCCTATTCCACTACCTACTATTACAACATCGTACTTTTCCATTAAATATTTACTTTACTCTTCTCGCCCAACTAACTAGTTTTAGACAAATGTATTAGTTGAAGTTGTAATACTTAGTACAACAGCTAGGAAAAATATGTAAGGGACTGCTTTTAGAGGGATGTATCCTTGACTTTTAGAAATAAAATCCATTAATTTAGTTACTTTATGTAAATATATTAACGAGATCTTGTTCCTTATGTGTGCCATAAAATTATTTTTTTGGAAATATTTTGAAATAAAGAAATCTTTTTGGAGATATTTTTAACTAAGAACATTTTTTATAGAGTTATCTTAGTATTTGATTCTTAGATTAAAATCTATTATGAAACAATTTCCTGATATTAATGAGATAAAACTTTTAGAAAAAAATTCTCAAAAAAACGGTAGCGGAATTTTATATGAGGAATTGTTAGGAATATGGAAGTTTAAGTATGTATGGGGAAAGGAGTCAGATGAAATCAAAAATATACCCAGTTCGATTCTCCAAGTATTGTCGGCAAGACTCGAATTAAAAAGTAAAAATAAAGAGGATCAAATAAATTATGAAATAAAAAATTCAATTAATTTCGGATTATTAAATATTACTTTTATAGGCAGCGCAGAATTAAAAGGGATTAGACCTTTATTGGCTTTCTATTTTGAAGAATTGAAAATTAGTATTAGTAGTTTTCCTATATTTAATAAGGAATTAAAAAAACCAGAAGATAAAAAAATGCCTTTTTTCTCACTTGTAGGAATTAGCACTAAAGATAATTGGTTATGTGCTCGAGGCAGGGGCGGAGGGCTTGCAATATGGGTTAAGTCTTAATTTAGTGGTATTCTCCTGGATGATCTACCTTTCTTACGGTAACTTTATCAACTTTTTGTCCATTAAATCTTAAGAGATCATCTCCTGAAAAGTCATAACCTAAGCGTTGACCTATTAGGGCTACATCATCTGCTGTAGAGGATGTCGTAACCTGCTTTTTTAATTCTTCATCAGATTGCATCTTAATTAAAAATTTTCTTATTTCAGAAAAACTCATTACTAGAATTTGATTGATTGATGTTAAAGAAATTTATAAAATCTTTTTCTTAGCAAGAACAAGATAAATAGATAATCATTATACTATTTTTATGACTTACTTATTCCTCTATATAGTTGGCATAATTTTAATATGGTGGATATATCGTGTCGGTTGGCTTGAGGCGCTCAAAACAGTAGTTAAAGTTATAGTTCCCTCAGCGCTTATTATTTTATTTAACATAAAAGCCGGAAGATTACTTTTTAAAAGTCCTGTAGTCGGTTTATTAAGCGCTTTGCCTACCTCTATTTTTATTTTTAGAGGTTCATTGCCTTTAGTTAGTTATATAAATAACTGGATTGAAAATAAAATAAATAAGTATGATGATTCGGAAGTTATAGATACTGATTCTGTGCCTTTAGATGATTAATTTAATTTAATTCAATCAAAGCCAAGAAATAATTCTTTGTGTACAACAAGAACATCAAATAAAGTTGTTCCATGAATAGGACTTAATGGGATTTTGTCTATATTCAATGCTTCTGCGCAAATTAAATGAGCATCCCATTTTGTATTGTGATCACTTATTTCAATTGACCACTCAATTACTTTTTTGAAATGATCTGGCATCTCCGAACCAATTTTTCTGCAAATTTGACATAGAACTGACAAAAGAGGAGGTTTTGATGGCCTTTTTAAATCTTTAATAAGACTAGGTTGTGTAAAAACACTTGTATAGCGGATGTAGTCTATCAATTCATATTCTTCTTTAGTAAGAGCTGCTTTATCTAATGCTCTTTCAAATTCGTCTATGGGGGTTATGGGCCTATCCAAGATATTATTTTTTGCTGTTTTCTGAATCTATTTTTTCTTGATTAATTTCATTGGTTTGATTGCTTTCTATAGATTTAGGAGATTCATCTTTATCTTCTTCGTTCATAACTTGATCGATTTCATTTTGAAATTCATTCGACGCTTTTTTAAGACTTTTCAAAGTTTTACCAAGCTGTTTTCCTAATTCTGGAAGCTTTTTTGGACCAAAAATTAAAAGAGCTAAGATAAGTATTACAGTAACTTCAGGCAAACCTACACCAAAAATATTCATAACTGATAACTATTTAACTAATTAGGAAATCTACTATTAAATATAGTCAAATCATGTGAAAATTTCATTCTCGGAAGAGCTTTTTTTAATATTAAAAAATTTTGAAAAATATTATTGTTATTAATACTCCTTTAAAGAAAACTAACCAAAGTAATTGATAATCACTCAATTTGAATTTTTTTTGGTACCAATTTATAAGAGTTTTATGTTTATCTATTAATTTTCTCATTTTCACCGAGATTATTTATTACTATCACTTATTTTATCTTAATTTCTTTTATTATTATTTTATAGAAATCCTAGATTCAACTCAAATTAGATTATTCTATTAATTTTTAATCTTTTTCAAAAATAATTTTTTTCTAAATTATTGAAACTATTCAGTATATTAATACTATCTTAAAAAAATGAAGTACTTATTTTTTGTTTTTTATCTATTTTT
>NZ_JAKVCI010000033.1:0-14817 GCF_022447305.1 Prochlorococcus sp. ALOHA_ZT_50
TTTGGTTTAACTCAACATTAACTGGAAAACCCTTAAAAGTTTTGAAGTCTCTTTCTGAGGTTAATTCATCACTGACCCCTTGACTACTAATTTCTAACACATATGAACAATTTAAAAGATTTGATTTTTCTATTTCGTCAGATGCTGGGGTATTAAATAGCGCACAATCATCTAAGGAAATGTCATCCCCATTAGTTTTTCGTATAGTTATTTCAATAACAATTGGATTTTGATTAGTTTGTATATTTAAACCGCAGATTTCTAAATCCCGCTGATTAGCAACTTTTTCTAATAAAGCTTCTAGTTTACTTTTGTTTTCTTTATTCAAATTTATTTATAAATTTATTTAAAATTTATTTTCACACATTAAGAAGTTTTTTCTATAGAAAAATTTAAAAATTTGCATTTTATGGATGTAAACAAAAAAACAACAATAATCTTTTTCTTCAATTAGATTTATCAAATAAACTCAAAAACTATTAATTAAATGAAGTATCTCAAGATTAAATTTATTAATTTAATCCAAATATTCATTATTATTTGTTTTTGCATACTCAATTTCTTTCAAAATGCTGAAGTTTTAGCTTTAACTTCTTTTGAAAGTCATAATTTCGTATCATCCGCAGTTAAAAATATTGGCCCTGCAGTTGTAAAAATTGATACTGAGCGATTGGTAGAGAGGCAACAATTTGATCCTACTTTACTTGACCCTTTATTAAGGGATTTACTTGGTGAGCAAGGAATTACTCCTGAAAGGGAGAGAGGACAAGGTTCTGGAGTGATCATTAATGAGAATGGTTTGGTTCTTACAAACGCTCATGTCGTAGAAAGAGTCGATAATGTTTCAGTTACTTTGGCAGATGGATCTATTTGTGATGGTGAAGTTTTGGGCACAGATACAGTAACTGATCTTGCTTTAGTAAAAATTGATGAAGATGCTTATTCTGGTTTTGCTCCACTTGGAAATTCTGAAGATCTTGAAGTTGGGGATTGGGCAATAGCTCTTGGTACTCCCTATGGTCTTGAAAAAACAGTTACCTTAGGGATTGTAAGCAGCCTGCATAGAGATATTAATAGTTTAGGATTTTCAGATAAAAGGCTGGATCTTATTCAGACTGATGCGGCAATAAATCCAGGAAATTCTGGGGGACCACTCATAAATTCCAATGGTGAGGTAATAGGAATTAATACATTAGTAAGAAGTGGCCCTGGAGCTGGTTTAGGTTTTGCGATTCCCATCAATCTAGCTAAAAGTGTTTCTGATCAGCTACTCAAAAATGGGGAAGTTATTCATCCATATTTAGGGGTACAATTAATTTCTTTAAATCCTAGAATTGCTAAAGAACATAATCGAGATCCCAATTCTTTAGTTCAATTACCCGAAAGAAATGGAGCTCTAATTCAATCAGTAATACCTAATAGCCCCGCTGAAAAAGCTGGTTTAAGAAGAGGCGATTTAGTAATAGCAGCCGAAAATATCTCTATAAATGAGCCTAAAACTTTACTAGATGAAGTAGAAAAAGCTCAGATAGGAAAAGTATTTCTTTTAAATATTTTGAGAGATAATAAAGAGATACAGATAAATATCAAACCAGAACCTCTTCCAGGTTTGACATAAAGCACCCATTGAAATTTAATAATCTATAACAATTAGAGAAAAAGATTTTGGATTCACAAACTCAAATGAAACAAGTAGTTGCTGATGCAGCAATAAGGGAAGTAAAGAGTGACATGATTCTTGGATTAGGTTCTGGATCTACAGCTGCGTTAATGATAAAAAGCCTTGCGGATGAAATGCGTTCTGGGAAACTCCAAAATATAAGAGGTGTTGCAACTTCTTTTCAATCAGAAGTTTTAGCGCTTGAACTGGATATCCCGCTTATCGATTTAGCTTCTGTATCTCAAATTGATTTAGCTATTGATGGAGCAGATGAAGTTGATCCAGGATTTCAATTAATAAAAGGAGGAGGAGCATGCCATGTTAGAGAAAAGTTAGTGGCATCTAAAGCTAATCAATTGTTGATTGTTGTTGATGAAACTAAACTTGTACAAAATCTAAATCAATCTTTCCCTTTACCTGTAGAAGTTCTTCCAAATGCTTGGAAGCAAGTTCAGGAAGTCATTTCAGAAATGAATGGCAGTTCTTCTTTAAGAATGGCTACTAAAAAAGCTGGCCCAGTTGTTACTGACCAAGGCAACCTCATCCTAGATGTATTATTTAATGATGGTATTAAGAATCCAAAAGACATTGAAATGAAGATTAATAATATTCCAGGAGTATTAGAAAATGGATTATTCGTTGATCTTACAGACAAAGTATTAGTTGGTAAAATTGAAGATAACATTCCGATGGTTTACTCACCCTCAAGAGCTAGCTAATCTTCAAATCTTATTTCTACAGAGTTAGCGTGGCTATGTAAGCCCTCACTTTTAGCAAGATTAATAATATCAAGGCTATTAACTTTTAAACTTTCTTCATTAAATTCTATTATTGAAGTATTTTTCATAAAAGTTTCAACCCCTAAAGAACCGCTAAATCTAGAATTTCCTGATGTGGGTAAAGTATGATTTGGTCCAGCAAGATAATCTCCAACAGCTTCTGGGGTCCATTTTCCTAAAAATATCGCTCCTGCATTCTCTATACCTGCAAGAATTTTTTTTGAATCTATAGTAAGAATTTCTAGGTGTTCAGGGGCAAAGTTATTGCTTAGTTCAACACATGATTCATAATTCTCGCAAATCACAATTAAACCCCAATTTTTTATTGATTGCATGCAAATTTCTTTTCTTGGATGATCATCTATTTTTTTATAAAGTTCTTCTAAAACTTCTTTTGCCTGGTTCTTTGATGTAGTTAGAAGTATTGATGAAGCTAAAGGATCATGTTCTGCTTGCGCTAGTAGATCAGATGCTATATGAGTGCTTTGAGCTGTTTCATCTGCAATGATTAATATTTCACTTGGACCAGCTAAAGAATCAATCCCTGTAGAGCCATAAATGAGTTTTTTCGCAGTTGTAACATATATATTCCCTGGACCTGAAATAACATCAACTTTATTGATTTGATTTGTGCCAAATGCTAAAGCACCAATTGCTTGAGCTCCTCCAATTCTAAATACTTTATTGATCCCTGATAAGTGAGCTGCAGCTAAAACAGTTTTGTTTATTTCCCCTTCTTTATTCCCAGGAGATACCATTATAATTTCTTCTACTCCTGCTACTTTTGCAGGTATTGCATTCATCAATACTGTACTTGGATAAGCAGCTCTACCTCCAGGAATATAAATACCTGCATTTTTAACTGGTCTCCATCTTCTTTGGACTATATCACCATATTCACCTTTTATAGTGAAAGATTGAGGAATTTCTTTTTCATGGAATTTTTGAATTCTTTCATGAGCTACCACAAGTGAGCGCTTCAAATTGTTATCGATTTCATCCCATGCATTTTTTATTTGATCCGCACTCACTTGCATAGGGTCAGGGTCGAAACCATCAAATTTTTTTGTATATTTTTCTACCGCTATATCTCCAGAAATTTTTACCTCTTGGATAATTTCTTCAACAATTCTATTTATCTTATTATTGTTTTCTGAATTAGTTCGAGTAGAAATCCTTTTTAATTCTTCAATAGCTTCTTTTTTATTATTTATGATCTTCATTTGCTTAATTTTTTCAAATAGAAAGGCTCAAAACCCAATTTAATATCTTCTAAATTATATATGATTGATTAGTAGACGATTTATTTGTTATGATAGGAATCTTCTATTTATGCACCCTCTGTGGCCAACAACAAATCAGCAAAAAAGAGAATACAAATTGCCGAAAGAAATCGTTTAATAAATAAGTCATATAAATCTACTGTTAGGACTTTAACCAAAAAAACCTTAGAGAACTGCGAAAAATATAAAAAAAACCCTAATGAGGATAATAAAAATTTAGTGAAAACAAGTCTTAATAAAGCTTTTAGCTTAATTGATAAAGCAGTTAAAAAAAATGTTCTTCACAAGAACAACGGTGCTAATAAAAAATCGAAAATCAACAATTTTGTAAAAACTACTCTTACCACTAAGTAAAAAGACAGATCATAATTATGAGCGATATAGAACTCATAGACTCGCACTGTCATTTAATATTTGAAAATTTTGAGAAAGATCTTGAAGATGTTGTTTTAAGATTGCGTTCAAGAGGTGTAAAAAAATTAGTTCATGCTTGTTGTGAATTAACAGAAATTCCAAAGTTGAAAAAAATATCCCATGAATTTAATGAAATTTACTATTCAGTTGGTTTGCATCCGCTAGAAGCAAAAAAATGGGAACAAAGTTCAAAATCTCTTTTAAGAAAATCAGCTCTAGAAGATAGACGAGTTGTAGCTATTGGGGAATTAGGCTTGGATTTTTTTAAAAATGAAAATAAAACTCAGCAGATTGAAGCACTTATTCCGCAAATGGAGTTAGCTTATGAACTTCAATTGCCCGTAATTATCCATTGCAGAGATGCTGCAAATGAAATGATTGAGATATGTAGTGATCTCTCTAAAAAAGGAAAATGTCCTGATGGTGTACTTCATTGTTGGACAGGAACACCAAAAGAAATGAAGCAATTCTTGAATCTTGGATTTTACATCAGTTTTAGCGGTATAGTTACCTTCCCAAAAGCACATGAAATTCATGAGTGTGCCAAAATAGTCCCAAATGATAAATACTTAATTGAAACTGACTCACCATTTTTAGCTCCTGTCCCTCATAGGGGTAAAAGAAATGAACCTGCATTTGTTGAAAATGTTGCCAATTTTATGGCAGATTTAAGATCTACTGAATTAACCACAATTGCTAGAGAGTCATATAAGAATGCTGAAGATTTGTTTAAATTTGACTTGTTAAGTAGACGTAGCAGCTGTTAGTATTAGGAATTACTGGAAATTTTTCTTAATTTTTTGACTTTAACTTACACAGTTAATGATTTATCAGCATTAAACAAAATTTGATTATTCTTTATTAGATTGTTTTTTTGTTGAAATCGAGATATATTTGTTGATCTCATTTTGCGTGAAAAGTTAGAGGACCAATTATTGAGTAAATTAAAAGTAAATAGTAAATCTCACAAAATCGCAGGTTTTCTTGGATGAGCAGTAGCGCTTTACAGGTAGCAAAAACAGCTACTTATCTACCAGATTTAGTTGAAGTACAAAGAGCAAGCTTTAAATGGTTTTTGGAAAAGGGTTTAATAGAAGAATTACAAAATTTTTCCCCCATTTCTGATTACACAGGTAAATTAGAATTACATTTTATCGGTGAAGAGTACAGGTTAAAAAGACCTAGACATGATGTTGAGGAAGCCAAAAGAAGAGATGCTACATTTGCATCTCAAATGTATGTAACTTGCAGGTTAATTAATAAAGAGACAGGGGAAATTAAAGAACAAGAAGTATTTATTGGCGAACTACCATTAATGACTGAAAGAGGAACTTTCATTATTAATGGTGCCGAAAGAGTTATTGTTAATCAAATTGTTCGAAGTCCTGGAGTATATTTCAAAGATGAACTGGATAAAAATGGTCGAAGAACTTACAACGCTAGCGTTATCCCTAATAGAGGTGCATGGTTAAAATTCGAGACTGACAAAAATAATTTACTTTATGTGAGAGTTGATAAAACTAGAAAAATTAATGCTCATGTTCTTATGAGAGCGATGGGTCTTTCAGATAATGATGTGGTCGATAAACTTAGGCATCCCGAGTTTTATCAAAACTCAATTGAGTCAGCTAATGACGAGGGTATAAATTCAGAAGATCAGGCATTACTTGAGCTATACAAGAAGCTACGTCCTGGTGAACCACCCTCCGTTTCTGGTGGACAACAGCTATTACATAGTAGATTTTTTGATCCCAAAAGATATGATTTAGGCCGAGTTGGTAGATATAAAATAAATAAAAAATTGAGACTTACCGTACCAGACGATGTGAGAACACTTACCCATGAAGATGTTCTTTCTACCATTGATTATTTAATTAACCTAGAATTGGATATTGGCGGCGCTAGTTTGGATGATATTGACCACCTTGGTAATCGAAGGGTTAGATCTGTAGGAGAACTTCTTCAAAATCAAGTTCGGGTTGGACTTAATCGTTTAGAGAGAATTATCAAAGAAAGAATGACTGTAGGAGAAACAGATTCTTTAACTCCCGCTCAACTAGTCAATCCCAAACCTTTGGTTGCTGCTATAAAGGAATTTTTTGGCTCCAGTCAATTAAGTCAGTTCATGGATCAAACTAATCCTCTAGCTGAATTAACACACAAGAGAAGAATCTCAGCATTAGGTCCAGGAGGTTTAACTCGAGAAAGAGCAGGCTTTGCGGTAAGAGATATTCACCCTTCACATTATGGAAGATTATGTCCTATCGAGACTCCTGAAGGTCCTAATGCAGGACTTATAAATTCTTTAGCTACCCATGCAAGAGTTAATGAGTATGGTTTTATTGAAACACCTTTTTGGGAAGTTAATAACGGTAAAGTTAATAAAGAAGGTAATCCTGTTTATCTTTCTGCTGATTTAGAAGATGAGTGTAGGGTGGCTCCAGGAGACGTCGCGACTGACAAGGACGGCAATATAATTGCAAATCTAATACCAGTAAGATATAGACAGGATTTTGAAAAAGTCCCTCCTCATCAAGTTGATTACGTTCAGCTTTCTCCGGTTCAGGTAATTTCAGTTGCTACTTCACTTATTCCTTTCTTGGAACATGATGATGCTAATAGAGCTCTCATGGGATCAAATATGCAACGCCAAGCCGTTCCATTGCTAAGGCCAGAACGTCCTTTAGTTGGTACAGGTTTAGAATCTCAAGTTGCTAGAGATTCGGGAATGGTTCCCATAACAAAAGTTAATGGAACTGTATCTTATGTAGACGCTAATGAGATTGTCGTTAAAGATGAGCATGGTAATGAACATTTTCACTATCTTCAGAAATATCAAAGATCAAATCAAGATACCTGCCTCAACCAAAGACCTATAGTGAAAATTGGAGATAAAGTTATATCTGGGCAGGTTTTAGCAGATGGCTCCGCATGTGAAGGAGGCGAAATAGCCCTTGGCCAAAACGTTTTAATTGCTTACATGCCATGGGAGGGATACAACTACGAAGATGCAATACTTGTGAGCGAGAGGATGGTAACTGATGATTTATATACTTCAGTACATATTGAAAAATATGAAATTGAAGCAAGACAAACGAAGCTAGGACCTGAAGAAATCACAAGAGAGATTCCTAATATCTCGGAAGAAAGCTTGAATAATCTTGATGAGATGGGAATTATTAGGATTGGTGCTTTTGTCGAGAGTGGAGATATTCTTGTAGGAAAAGTGACTCCAAAAGGGGAATCAGACCAACCACCTGAAGAAAAACTGTTAAGAGCTATTTTCGGTGAAAAGGCTCGAGATGTGAGAGATAATTCCCTCAGGGTACCTAAAACTGAAAAGGGAAGGGTTTTGGATGTTCGCATTTATACTAGAGAACAAGGTGATGAATTACCTCCAGGAGCCAACATGGTTGTTAGAGTTTATGTGGCTCAGAGAAGGAAAATTCAAGTAGGTGACAAAATGGCTGGGAGGCATGGAAATAAAGGAATTATTAGCAGAATCTTACCAAGAGAAGATATGCCTTATTTACCTGATGGAACCCCTGTGGACATAGTTCTTAATCCTTTAGGAGTTCCAAGTAGGATGAATGTAGGTCAAGTTTTTGAATTATTGATGGGCTGGGCAGCCTCCAACTTAAATTGCCGGGTTAAAGTTGTTCCATTTGATGAAATGTATGGAGCTGAAAAATCACATCAAACTGTTCAAGCATTTTTAGAGGAAGCTTCAAAACAGCCAGGTAAAGCATGGGTTTACAATCCTGAAGATCCTGGAAAGTTATTACTTAAAGATGGTAGAACAGGGGAACCCTTCGATCAGCCAGTTGCTGTCGGATACTCTCACTTCCTCAAATTAGTTCATTTGGTGGATGATAAAATTCATGCTAGATCTACTGGTCCTTACTCTTTGGTTACACAGCAACCATTGGGTGGTAAAGCTCAGCAAGGTGGACAAAGGCTTGGAGAAATGGAAGTATGGGCTCTTGAAGCTTATGGAGCCGCTTATACTCTTCAAGAATTGTTAACAGTTAAATCTGATGATATGCAAGGAAGAAATGAAGCGCTTAATGCGATCGTAAAAGGTAAACCGATCCCAAGGCCTGGTACTCCTGAGTCATTTAAAGTTCTTATGAGGGAATTACAATCTCTAGGTTTGGATATAGGGGTTTATACAGATGAAGGAAAAGAGGTAGATTTAATGCAAGATATCAATCCGAGAAGAAATACTCCATCAAGGCCGACTTACGAATCACTCGGAACCTCTGAATATGAGGAAGATTAAATACTCAATTAAAACCTTTTAATTTAAATTCGCCAAAAATGACAAACAGCAACTTAAGAACTGAAAATCACTTTGATTACGTCAAAATTTCAATAGCTTCTCCACAAAGAATAATGGATTGGGGTCAGAGGACATTGCCCAATGGACAAGTAGTTGGTGAAGTTACTAAACCTGAAACTATCAATTACAGGACACTTAAACCAGAAATGGATGGATTGTTTTGTGAAAAGATTTTTGGGCCATCTAAAGATTGGGAATGCCATTGTGGAAAGTACAAAAGGGTAAGACATCGCGGCATTGTTTGTGAGAGATGTGGGGTTGAAGTAACTGAAAGTAGAGTCAGAAGACATAGGATGGGCTATATAAAACTTGCTGCGCCAGTTTCCCATGTTTGGTATTTGAAAGGAATCCCTAGTTACGTTGCAATACTTTTGGATATTCCGCTTAGGGATGTAGAACAAATAGTTTATTTTAATTGTTATGTCGTTTTAGATCCAGGTGATCATAAAGAACTTAAATATAAGCAATTACTCACTGAGGATGAGTGGCTGGAAATTGAAGATGAAATTTATGCTGAAGATTCAACTATAGAAAATGAACCTTTTGTTGGAATTGGTGCTGAGGCACTGAAGCAATTACTTGAGGACCTTGATTTAAATCAGGTTGCTGAGGAGCTTAGAGAAGAAATTACTAATAGCAAAGGGCAAAAGAGGGCAAAACTTATAAAAAGGATAAGAGTTATTGATAATTTCATTGCAACTAATGCAAAACCAGAATGGATGGTTTTAGATGCAATCCCAGTTATACCTCCTGATCTTAGACCTATGGTTCAGCTTGATGGGGGAAGATTTGCAACTTCAGATTTAAATGACTTATATAGAAGAGTTATAAATAGAAATAATAGACTAGCTAGGCTTCAAGAAATTTTAGCTCCTGAAATTATAGTAAGAAATGAAAAAAGAATGCTTCAGGAGGCAGTTGATGCCCTTATAGATAATGGAAGGAGAGGAAGGACTGTTGTTGGAGCAAATAATAGAGCTCTTAAGTCCCTAAGTGACATAATTGAGGGAAAACAAGGAAGATTTAGACAGAATCTTCTTGGAAAGCGTGTTGACTATTCAGGAAGATCTGTAATAGTTGTGGGTCCTAAATTAAAAATGCATCAGTGTGGTCTCCCAAAAGAAATGGCGATAGAGCTCTTTCAACCTTTCGTAATTCATAGATTAATACGACAAAATATTGTAAATAATATTAAAGCTGCAAAAAAATTAATACAAAAAGCTGATGACGAAGTTATGCAGGTACTTCAGGAAGTTATTGAAGGTCATCCAATTCTCTTAAATAGAGCCCCTACGCTGCATCGTTTAGGAATTCAAGCTTTTGAACCGAAATTAGTTGGAGGTAGAGCAATACAACTTCATCCTTTAGTTTGTCCTGCATTCAATGCTGACTTTGATGGAGATCAAATGGCAGTTCATGTTCCTTTAGCTTTAGAGGCACAAACTGAAGCACGCATGCTTATGTTGGCTAGTAATAATATTCTTTCTCCTGCTACTGGGGAACCAATTGTGACTCCATCACAAGATATGGTTTTAGGATCTTATTATCTGACGGCTTTGCAACCGAATTATCAAAAACCAGAATTCGGAGATAATAAGACTACTTTTGCTTCATTAGAAGATGTCATTTTTGCTTTTGAAGATAAAAGACTCAGCCTGCATGAATGGGTTTGGGTTAGATTTAATGGAGAAGTTGAAGATGAAGACGAAATGCGTAGCCCACAAAAAACTCAAGAGCTAGAAGATGGCTCAAGATTAGAAATCTGGAATTTAAGAAGGGACAGATTTGACTCTGATAATAATTTAATAAGTAGATTTGTGCTGACAACTGTTGGGAGAGTAGTTATGAACTATACCATCATCGATTCTGTATCTAAAACGTAATCTTTAAAAACTATTTTTCATTTATTTAAAAATCATGACTTCATCTAAATCTAAAAAAACATCCAGAGTACGTAAAACTACTAAAAACTCAAAAAAGAACAATCCAGTTACAATGCCTGCTCTCGCTAAAACGCCCCCATCATTTAAAAATAAGGTAGTTGATAAGAAAGCCTTAAAAAATTTAGTCTCTTGGGCTTATAAAACTCATGGAACAGCTATAACTGCAGCCATGGCAGATAATCTAAAGGATTTAGGATTTAAATATGCTACCCAAGCTGCTGTCTCTATCTCAGTAGATGACTTAAAAGTTCCTGAAGCTAAACAAGATTTAATAGGACAAGCTGAAGAGCAAATATCTGCTACAGAAGAATGCTATAGACTTGGTGAAATTACCGAAGTTGAAAGGCACACAAAAGTTATAGATACCTGGACTGAAACTAATGAAAGATTGGTAGATGCTGTCAAGAATAATTTCAATCAAAATGATCCTCTAAATTCCGTTTGGATGATGGCTAATTCAGGAGCAAGGGGTAATATGTCTCAGGTAAGACAACTTGTTGGTATGAGGGGATTGATGGCTAATCCTCAAGGAGAAATCATTGACCTGCCAATAAGAACTAATTTTAGAGAAGGACTCACTGTTACTGAATATGTAATTTCTTCTTATGGAGCAAGGAAAGGTTTGGTGGATACTGCCTTAAGAACTGCAGATTCTGGTTATTTGACTCGAAGATTAGTTGATGTTGCTCAAGATGTAATTGTAAGAGAAGAAGATTGTGGAACAGAACGATCAATAGTTGTTGAAGCTGAAGATGGTAAATTTGGAGCAAGGCTTCTTGGTAGGCTTACCGCTGAGGATATTTTTGATGCTGAAGAAAACCTTGTTGTTCCTCAAAACACTGCTATAGATCCTGCATTGTCAGGAGAAATTGAGAAAGCATCTATTAGTGAAGTAAAAATAAGATCCCCATTAACATGTGAAGCTAATAGATCTGTTTGTAGGAGGTGTTACGGATGGGCGTTGGCTCATAATCATTTGGTTGATTTAGGTGAGGCAGTTGGAATTATTGCTGCTCAATCTATTGGTGAGCCAGGAACTCAATTGACAATGAGAACTTTCCATACTGGAGGTGTATCAACTGCTGAAAGTGGAGTAGTAAGATCAAAAATTTCTGGTAAAGTTGAATTTAGTTCAAAAGCAAAGGTTAGAGGTTATAGAACTCCACATGGCGTAGAAGCTAAACAAGCAGAAGTTGATTTCATACTAAAGATAGTTCCTCAAGGAAATAATTCTGGCAAAGCTCAAAAAATTGAAGTTTCTAGTGGATCGCTTTTATTTGTAGATGACGGTGAAGAAATTAGTTCTGATATAACTGTTGCTCAGATTACTGCTGGAGCCGTGAAAAAGAGTGTTGAAAAAGCAACAAAAGATGTTATCTGTGATTTGGCTGGTCAAGTTAGGTACGACAAGGTTATTCAACCAAAGGAGGTAACAGATAGGCAGGGTAATATTACCTTAAAAGCTCAAAGATTAGGCAGATTGTGGGTTTTAGCTGGAGATGTTTATAACTTGCCACCTAATGCAAGACCGGTCATCTCCTCTGGAAAATCTGTAGATGAAGGAACTGTTTTGGCAGAAGCAAGTCAATCAAGTGAGTTTGGCGGACAAGTTCGATTAAGAGAATCAATAGGAGATTCAAGAGAAGTTCAGATTGTTACTACTTCAATGTCTTTAACTAATTTTAAATTAATTGAAGAATCTACTCACTCAGGTCAAATATATAATTTGGAATCTAGTGATGGTACATCTTATCGTTTAAACATTTCCCCAGGAAGTAAAATCAGTAATGGTGAGGTAATAGCAGATTTAACGGATGAAAGGTTCCGTACAAAAACTGGTGGTCTAGTAAAATATGCACCGGGATTAAGTGTCAAAAAAGCAAGATCATCTAAAAATGGTTTTGAAGTAAGTCAAGGAGGGACATTGCTTTGGATTCCTCAAGAGACACATGAAATCAATAAGGATATATCTCTTCTAATGATTGAAGATATGAAATGGATTGAAGCTGGAACAGAAGTTGTAAAAGATATTTTTAGTCAAACATCAGGAATTGTTACTGTTACGCAAAAAAATGATATCCTTCGTGAAATAACTGTAAGAAATGGAACTTTTCATGAGTGTGATGATGAAGAAGTTTTGAATAGATTTACAGAAGAAGGAAATCTTGTAAATCCAGGCGAAAAGATTTTAGATGGTGTTGATAATAAAGAAATTCTATTTGTTCAAAAATTAGAAACACCTAAATGTCGAGGCTTGTTATTAAGAACTGTTGAAGAATTTACTATTCCTGACCAAGCGGAATTACCCCAACTATCACATGTTAAGCAGGAAAAAGGACCACATTTAGGCTTAAAAGCTATCCAAAGGCTTACCTATAAAGATGGTGAATTGATAAAATCAGTTGAAGGAGTTGAATTACTTAGAACACATTTAAGTATTGAAAGCTTTGATGCTACTCCTCAAATGACTATTGACGTCGAGTCGATTGAAGATAAAAATGATGCATCAATCAATAGATTAAATTTAGTAATATTGGAGTCTATTCTTGTAAGAAGAGATACTATATCTGACTCCAGTCATGGCTCAACACATACAGAACTGCAAGTCAATAATAACCAAGTAGTAAAAGCAGGAGATGTAATAGCTACTACTCAAATTCTTTGTAAAGAGAAGGGATTGGTTCAATTACCAAATGTTGTTGATGATGAGCCAATAAGAAGGTTAATTGTTGAAAGAGAAGAAG
Organism: Prochlorococcus sp. ALOHA_ZT_50; assembly: GCF_022447305.1. NCBI lineage: Bacteria > Bacillati > Cyanobacteriota > Cyanophyceae > Synechococcales > Prochlorococcaceae > Prochlorococcus > Prochlorococcus sp. ALOHA_ZT_50. Next base: position 13,166 of record NZ_JAKVCI010000033.1, read on the forward strand.
ATAAAATTAAAATTAAAATTAGTGGTAAAGCAGTAGTTAAAGTTGGTGATCGTGTAGTTGATGGTGATCCTATTAGTGATTCTGTAAAATCAACTTCTTGTGGAGAAATAGAAGAGATTTCTAATAGTTCAGTAACCTTAAGACTTGGTAGGCCTTATATGGTTTCTCCTGATTCAGTTTTACATGTTAAAGACGGAGACTTGGTTCTTAGGGGAGATGGTTTAGCTTTACTTGTTTTTGAAAGGCAGAAAACTGGAGATATCGTACAAGGATTACCTCGTATTGAAGAGTTATTAGAAGCTAGGAGACCCAGAGATTCAGCAATTCTATGTAAAAAATCTGGAATTGTTCAGATTAAACAAGGTAATGATGAAGAATCAGTTTCTTTATCAGTTATTGAAAAAGATGATTTAGTTAATGAATATCAACTATTAATTGGAAAAAATATAATGGTTAGTGATGGACAACAAGTTAAAGGTGGAGAATCTTTAACTGATGGTCCAATTAATCCACATGAACTATTAGATTGCTATTTCAATGATTTAAAAGATCAAAAACCTCTTATAGATGCAGCTCGAGAATCTATATCAAAACTACAAAGAAGTATGGTAAGTGAGGTACAAAATGTTTATAAGTCGCAGGGTGTAGCAATCGATGATAAGCATATTGAAGTTATTGTTAGACAGATGACAAGTAAAGTCCGTATAGAAGATGCTGGGGATACTACTCTTTTGCCTGGTGAACTCATAGAGTTGAGGCAAGTGGAAGATACAAACCAAGCAATGGCAATTACAGGAGGAGCTCCAGCAGAATTTACTCCTGTTTTGTTGGGTATTACTAAAGCCTCTCTCAATACAGATAGCTTTATTTCAGCAGCATCTTTCCAAGAAACAACAAGGGTTCTTACAGAAGCTGCAATTGAAGGTAAATCTGATTGGTTAAGAGGTTTAAAAGAAAATGTTATTATCGGTAGATTAATACCTGCAGGTACTGGTTTTAGCGGTTTTGTTGAGGAATTATCCTCAGAGGCTGGTCCTCATCCTGATATCCTTGCAGAAGAATCTGGTGGCTACAGAAGAGCACAGAACTTAAGGCCAGATTATACAGTTGATATGCCACAATCACCTGCCGTAAGCTCTACTGCAATACTTGATGATCCTAGTGATGAAGATTTGGAGACAACGAGAAATCGACATGGAATCGATCCTTCTTCGAGTAATTTTGCGGCCTTCGCAAGGCCTAATGCTGAAAATCAATTTTCTGAAGATCAATTACCAGATCCTGCTGCATTGGAGGGATTGCAGGAGGAGGGCCTTCTGTCTGATGAATAAATATTATCTATTATTATTTTTAGTGACTAGAATGGGTTTTTTAAATTTGTAAGTGATGATTAAGCCAGAAATTGTCCCCAAAAGAAAATTACCTCGTTATGGATTCCATTTTTATAATGAAAGACTTAATGGAAGAATGGCCATGATTGGATTTATTGCGCTAATTCTTACAGAATTCTTTTTAAAACATGGTTTGCTGTTATGGTGAAATCAGTTTTGAAGTAAAAAAAATAATTTGAAAAATCTTCTTGGAAGTTCTATTAATGATTTAGAAAATATAGCTTTAAATTATGGCCAGGCTTCATTCAGAGGTCGCCAGAT
>NZ_JAKVCI010000034.1:0-14183 GCF_022447305.1 Prochlorococcus sp. ALOHA_ZT_50
AAATGCTACTAAAGCTTGTCTTATCAATCGATTTGGTATTGTTGCTTATTGATTCCTGTAATTTCAGAAGTTATATTTAATGGACTATCTTAATATAAGAAATTTATGAGTACTCAAAGTAGACAGCGCCATAAAAGACAAGAGCAAAATAATACAGAATGGTTAGATGAATTAATCAATAAAATTGAAAATATGAAAAACAAAATATCTAATACCTATTAATTAATTACGTCTTCTGTCGTTTATTACGCTATTTAATAAATATGTTTGTAATTAAGCCAGCTTTTAGCAATAAAAGCTGGCTTTTTAAATGGAGTTATTTTTCTGATTTTTGCGAAAAGTTATTTAACAATGTTCCAATGAGGTTCTTTTTAAGCAAGTTTATGGTTCATTTTTATTTTTATTGACAATATTGAAATAAGTGAAAAAAAGAATTTTAAATTTGTGACTACTGAATCATCTCAAAATCAAGACTTTATAAGGAAGCATCCCAGCGAAGGAATGGATGCTTTAGAAAAAGAAGCAAAATTACCTCTGAAAGGATGGGAAAACGAAGTTGCCCGAGCAAAGGAATATGGTTTAGAAGCAGCTAAAAGCATTGTCGATAGAAAAATATCTACATTTTCAAGAGGAGAATTACCCCATTTTGCAGGTATCAATACTTTCATGAAAGCTCCATATGTTGAAAATGTAAATGAAGTGGGAAATTATGATGTTGCGATCGTTGGTGTTCCTCATGATTCTGGAACTACTTATAGACCAGGGACAAGATTTGGACCTCAAGGAATAAGAAAAATTTCTGCTCTTTATACTCCTTATAATTACGAAATGGGAGTGGATCTGAGAGAGCAGATTTCTATTTGTGATGTAGGAGATATTTTTACAATTCCAGCTAATAATGAAAAAAGTTTTGATCAAATTTCAAAGGGGGTTGCTCATATTTTTGCTAGTGGTGCATTTCCAATTATTTTAGGTGGAGATCATTCAATAGGTTTTCCTACAGTTAGAGGAGTTTGTCGCCACTTAGGAGATAAAAAAGTAGGGATCATTCACTTTGATAGACATGTAGATACTCAAGAAACAGATCTAGATGAAAGAATGCATACCTGTCCATGGTTTCATGCAACTAATATGAAAAATGCACCTGCAAAAAATCTTGTTCAATTAGGAATTGGAGGTTGGCAAGTACCAAGAGAAGGAGTAAAAATTTGCAGGGAACGAAGTACAAATGTTTTAACAGTTACTGATATCTGTGAAATGGGGTTGAAAGAGGCTGCTGATTTTGCGATTGAAAAAGCTACTGATGGAACTGACTGTGTATATATTTCTTTTGATATTGATTGTATTGATGCTGGATTTGTCCCTGGAACTGGTTGGCCTGAACCTGGGGGTTTATTACCTCGAGAGGCATTAAAACTTTTGGAGTACATTATCAGAAAAGTAAATGTATGTGGAATTGAGCTTGTTGAGGTTTCGCCTCCATATGATGTAAGTGATATGACAGCCTTATTAGCTACTAGAGTTATTTGTGATTCAATTGCACATCTTGTAGTAAGTGGTCAGCTCCCAAGAAAATCTAAACCAGAATGGATTTCAGATAAATGCAATATGTCAGTTGATCAAAAATGGAGATAGATTTTTGTGCATGAGGTAGATATGACAAAATGCCTTATACTTTCTATGGAAGAGTGGGCAGAGAAAAAAAATAAAGAAAAAATAATTGTTGAAAAGATTAATCTTAAAATTGGCGAATTTACTTGCGTAGAGCCAATATCATTAATAAATACTTTTAATGCTGCAGTCTTGGGTTCTTGGTTAGATTCCTCTGAGATTACTATTGAGACAATACCTTTTGAAGGAAAATGCTCTAAATGCAATAGATCATATTTTCCAAAGAAAGAGAATGGATATAAATCTCCATGTTGCAATTTTAATTTAGAGGAAATTATTAGCGGGAGGGAATTAAAAATCGCATCCATTGACTTTAAAGAAAAGTAGAAATTTAGTATCTAGAATAAAAATGTATTTTCAAATATAAATGCATTTACCAATTTCAGACAAAATTGAATTAAATATTCTTCATCAAAATAGTCATCAAGCTGAGAAAAATAAAGTTAAGTTTAATAATTATAATTTGCTTTGCTTGAACATAATGAGTAGTCCTGGTGCAGGAAAAACGAGATTACTTGAAATAACTTTAGAAGATCTTTCAAAAGAATTTCAAAGTGCTGTTTTAGAGGGTGATATGACTACTAATCTTGATGCGGCAAGATTAGAAAAATTAAATATTCCAGTAGTACCAATTACAACTGGAAGAGCATGCCATCTCGATGCAAATATGGTTAGTGGAGGTTTGAAATTACTAGAAAAAAAAATAAATCCTGATTTACTAGATATTTTGTTAGTGGAAAATGTAGGAAATTTAGTTTGTCCTGCAGAATTTGAGATTGGAGAACATTTTAAAGTTGCACTTTTAAGTATTACCGAAGGTGAGGATAAACCTTTAAAATATCCAATAATGTTTAGAGAAGCAGATTTAATTTTGATAACTAAAGTTGATTTGTTACCCCATTTGAATTTTGATATTAACGAATTAAAATCGAATATAGCATCAACTAATCCTAAGGCAGATATTATAGAAATTTCTTCAATAACCAAGTCTGGATTTGATTTATGGCAAAAATGGATTAGTAAAAAGATTCTGAAATTTAAAAAATAAGGAATATTGATTAATTAAAAGTAATCTCTTAAAAGTATCAGTCATTACAACTTTAGATTTACTTTTTCTTAAGTATTGATAGTACGTAAAATTTTTTTTTCAAATATGTTCAAAAAATTGAGAGTTTTTGCGGCCTCTTTGCTTGCTCTGATATTAGCGATTTCATTAAGTACATTATCAAGTCCTGCCGCTCCAAAAGGAGAACCTATCACTTTGGGATACAGTAACTGGGCAGGATGGTGGCCTTGGGCGATAGCTGTTGATCAAAAAATGTTTGAAAAAAATGGAGTTAATGTTCAGATGAAATGGTTTGATGGATATGTTCAATCCATGGAAACTTTTGCTGCTGGAAAAATCGATGGAAATTCGCAAACTCTTAATGACACTATTTCGTTCTTACCCGGAGAGAATGGAGGGGAAGTAGTTGTTTTAGTTAATGATAATTCTGCAGGGAATGACCAAATAATTGCAGATAAATCAATTAAAAGTGTTGCTGATTTAAAAGGTAAAACAGTAGCAGTAGAAGAAGGTGTTGTGGATGATTTTTTACTTGTTTTAGCTCTGAATGATGTTGGATTAACTAGAGATGATGTAATTATTAAAGGTCTGCCAACTGATCAGGCTGCAACTGCATTCGCAGCAGGAAAAGTAGATGCAGTTGGTGCATTCCCTCCATTTACCGGAACTGCAATGAAGAGGCCTGGAGCAAGAGTTATTGCTAGTTCAAAAGAATATCCTGGTGCAATCCCTGATTTATTAGCTGTAAGCGGAGATTTGATTTCTGAAAGACCAGATGATGTTCAAAAAATTGTTAAAACATGGTGGGATGTAAGAGAATTCATGGAAAAAAATCCAAGAAAATCTGAAAAGATCATGGCAAAGCGAGCTGGGATCCCAACACGCGAATACAAACAATATAAAGGTGGAACTAGGTTCTTTTCTTTGGAAGAAAATTTAGAAGCTTTTAGTGATGGGTTCGGTATGAAACATATGCCTTATGCAGCGAAACAAATGGCAGACTTTATGGTAAAGGTAGGATTTATTCCTGAAAAACCAGATATGAGTAAATTATTTGACTCTTCGTTCGTTAAAAACATCAGTTAATTAATACAAAATTAAAATGGTTAGTTCGAAATTAATCAAGAGGGATAAATATTTTTTATCCCTCTTTTCATTTGGTAGTGAACCGAAAAAATTAAATAAAATATTTCTTCAAATAGCCTCACTTTTGCTACCACTTTTAATTTGGACAATAGTGTGTCAATTAAAACTTGTGAGTGAAATGTTTTTACCATCACCTTTAGCGGTCTTTTATTCTCTTTTAGATATGGCTGAAAGTGGAATATTATTTGAAGATATTTTTGCAAGTACTGGTAGGGTATTTGCTGGTTTTATAATTGCGACAATTTTTTCAGTTCCTTTAGGAATTTTAATGGGTTCTTTCCCTTCTTTTTGTGCTTTATGTGAACCATTAATTGCGATGCTTAGGTATATGCCTGCCGCTGCTTTTTCTCCTTTGCTTATTATTTATTTAGGAATTGAAGAGGCTCCAAAAATCGCATTAATTTTCATTGGTACCGTTTACTTTAATGTTTTGATGGTTATGGATTCAGTAAAATTTGTACCCAAAGAACTCATTGAAACAACGCTTACTTTAGGAGGTAATACAAAAGATTTATTGATCAGAGTAATAGCCAGATATTCATTGCCAAGTATTATTGATACTTTAAGAATTAATATTGCAACTTCATGGAATTTAGTAATTGTTGCAGAGTTAATTGCAGCAGAAGTTGGTTTAGGTAAAAGGATTCAACTGGCTCAAAGATTTTTTCGCACAGATCAAATATTTGCAGAATTAATAGTTCTTGGATTAATAGGATTTGCTTTGGATATGAGTTTTAGATTGCTACTTAGACGTACATGTAAATGGGCTGTTTAAATGAAATTAGATGTTAATAATATTTCAAAATATTTTGGGGAAGGTTCAAATAGAAAAAAGGCAATTGAGGGAATAAGCTTTTCAATAAGTTCTGGCGAATTTAAAACTCTTGTTGGGAGCTCTGGATCAGGTAAAAGTACTATATTGAGGATTATTGCTGGGCTTGAGAGTCCATCTAAAGGGAACGTAAAAGTAGATGGAAAAATAGTTAGTGGACCGGGATTGGATAGAGGAATGGTTTTTCAGAAATATAGTCTTTTCCCTTGGCTCACAGCATCTGAGAATATTGCATTTGGAATGAATTTAAATTCTTATAAGTTGAAAGAAATAAAATATAGGACATCTTATTTATTAGAAGTAGTAGGTCTTCAGGATTCGGGAAATAAGTATCCAAAAGAATTATCTGGAGGAATGCAACAAAGGATTGCAATTGCAAGAGCTCTAGCGACTAACCCTAAAATTCTACTTTTAGATGAACCTTTTGGAGCCTTGGACTTACAGATAAGAGAATCTATGCAGAAATTTCTCTATGAATTATGGAAAAAAACTTCATTGACAGTTTTACTTATAACCCATGATATTGAAGAAGCATTAGCTCTCTCTCAGCAAATATGTATTTTGGCACCTAATCCTGGAAGAATCATAAAAGAAGTTAAGGTAGATCTACAAAAAGGAGATTTAGATAAATTGAAACTTGATTCGGATTTTGCAAAATTAAGATATGAGTTATCTGATTTTTTAAGAGGCCTCCAAAAAAAATAAATAATGTCAACTAGTTTTTTGCCTACTTGGCTTTATAGCGAACAAAAAATTTTTGAACTTGAATTAGAAAACTATTCAAAAAATTATTGGCACCCATTGATTTTCATAGGAGAAATTAAACCTGGCGAAATATTGGAAAAAAAATTCTTTAATCAATCATTATTAATCTCTTGTTCAGAAAAAAACTTAATAACTGTTTTCAAAAATAGATGCCCTCATCGTGGGTCAAAATTGTGTTTGCCAAAAACAAAATTAAATCCTTCTAAAAATATTTTTTGTCCTTACCATGGCTGGACTTTTGATAGTTTTGGCAAACTTAAAACCTTGCCATTAAAGTACGATTTTGAAACAAAAATAGAAACAGAGGATTATTTTTTAGAAAAAGTTAACTCTTTAATAAATGGACCTTTAATTTGGATTAATTTCAGCAAAAAACCAATATCTATAGATGATCAAATTGAGCTTGTTGGGAGAAAATGTAATGATCAATGGGATATGAATTACAGTATTTTTTCTGAATTTTCTGATACCTTAAATTGCAATTGGAAAATTGCCCATGACAATACACTGGACGATTATCATGTAGCAATAGCTCATAAAGATACCCTACATAAAGAACAAGGTCCAATTAAAAACTACAGGTATTTCTTCAGTGAATTTTGTAATGTACTTGTTACCCCTCTTAGTAGTGAAGGAAATCTATATACCTTTGGATTACTCCCATGGACCCATCTAATAATCTGGCCTGGTAAAGGGATTGTTTTAATAAATTATCTTCCTAAAAATATTGGTCAGTGTATTATTGAAATTAAATTAGCCTCTGCTTCTTTATGTGAAAATGATTTAGAAAATTGGAAAAAAAGTATATTAGAATTTCTTGGAGAAGATAAAGTTATTGTCGAATCAGTTCATAAGTCTTATCTGGAAAATTTTAAACTTGGTCCGCCTAATAGACTTGAACAAAGGATTATACACTGGCAAAATATTTATAAAGATTTTCTAAATGCATCGGGCATTTCTTTCTAAAATAATTTCTATTTAGTTCACAAATATTATTAATTAAATTTTTAATTTGGTAGGGATTTGACTACATATTTAATATGCTTTATTGATAATGTAGTTAAGTACAAAAAAGTTGATTATGAAAAATTTTATACTAATAATAGTCTCTTTATCTTTCCTATCTTCTTGCAGTAATGACAAAGATTTTTTTCTCACTGAGGGGAACGCTTTGTTAAGTTGCGGAGGTAAATCTCGTATCATCGAAAATGATAAAGAAGAGATAATTAATACTGAAGTCAAGGATTTAAGAGATGGAATTGGTAAATACGTTGAATTTACAGTTGTTGAGACTGATAAAAAAGGAGGCAAATATAGGATTATTAATTGTTTCCCAAGTGAAGAACCACAAGATTCAATAATAAAAACTGTTAAAACAAATTATAAATTAAGTAATTAAAAGTTATTTAAAAATAATTAGCTTACCTTTAAGCTGAGATTTTTGATGATTTGATAATTTCCCATGCTTCTGATGCGGTGTCTGCATATTGGAAAAGATTTAAGTTTTCATCTGAAATTAATCCAAGATCAGCTAGATATTCGAAGTTAATTATCTTATTCCAATACTCTCTACCAAAAAGTATGATTGGGATTTTAGTTTTCATTCCTGTTTGACAAAGTGTCAATAGTTCAAATAATTCATCTAGTGTTCCAAAACCTCCAGGAAAAAATACAGCAGCTACTGATCGCATGACAAAATGGATCTTTCTTAATGCAAAATAATTAAACTTAAAGCAAAGACCGGGAGTTATAAAAGCATTTGGGATTTGTTCATTAGGCAGACTGATATTTAACCCTATAGATTTACAATTTGCTTCAAATGCACCTCTATTAGCAGCTTCCATAATTCCTGGCCCCCCACCTGTCACAATCACATGAGAATTACAGTTTTTATTTTGATTACTAATTGAAGCAAGTTTAGAAAACTCCCTTGCGGATTGATAGTAATGACTCATAAGAAGCAAATTTTCTAATCTATTTAAATTTCGTTTTAAAAGTATCGATTTAGGATTTTTTTTAATTAACTCTTCTATATTTTCAAGTCTCTTTTTTATATTTGATTCTTCTGTAATGCTTGCGCCTCCAAAAATAATTATGGTTGAAAGAATTTTATTTTCTTCAAGGATTAAATCTGGTTTAGTAATTTCAAGAAGCATTCTGACTCCACGCATTTCATTTCGGCTAAGTAAACCAATATCTTCGTGAGCCAATTTATAAGTATCAGAATTAATAATTAAATTCAGGTTTTTTAAATTATTACTAGGGGATATATGTTTTTTCATTTCAAACAAGAGTTTTAACTTTTCTTTCTAGAGGATTAAAATAGACTCTTTTGATTTTGTTATTTTCGTAAATCCAATAAACAGGCGGACTTTTTCTTGCCTTAATTAAATTAATTTTGTCTAATTTTTGAGGGATAAATTCTTTAGCAGGATCAAAAAATTTATCTCTTTTGGGTTGGTTTAAAACAATACTACCTTCTTTCCCTGAGATAGATCTGTGATAAGTTCCTATAGGAATTTCTAATGCTCCCATAGATCTATTTAAATAAATCACATGATGAGGTTCATCCCAGGAAGGATTTATTAAAACAAATGTCCTTTCTCCAGTGATAACTAAATTGTGGTCAATTTGATGATTGTGAACGTAATATTGCTCATCTTTTAAATCATCTGGAGGAGATATAGCTTCCCCAGAATGGATCACAACATCAGAACCATTAGAACTATCTATGCCTGCATCAAAGAATGTGACTTTTGGAGTCTCTCTAAAAATATTTATTGGGAAGAATCTTAATTCCATAGTGCTAACTCCCTTTTAGAAAATTTATAAATACTAATAAAAATTTATTTACTTTTAAAAAACAGCTATTTTTTGATTTTTAATTGCAACAAACCAGGCAATCTTCTTGATTTGGATAATCTATACATTCTTTATTTAAAATTTCTTCTAAAAAATCTACTTTTTTAACATAATCAAGATCTTTTAATTTTTTGTTTGGAACCGTGAACTGAGTTTGTAGTTTCATTTTCTATTCTCCTAATTAATACTGTTTTTTGAATCCATTCCAAGTTTGAGAAAACCTTAATCCCAGATAAGAAATTAAAATTGTCCAAAATAAAATTTCTATACCTAAATTAGTCATTTGCTTGGCCTCCTTTCTATCTGATTATTCTTTAGTACGGGTATTATGTAAAAATCAAGCGTAAGAATACCTAAAAGTTAAAGTTTTTAATCACAAAAAATCTTGCAATGGTTGTTACTCGGATGTTCTGTACATTCATTATTCCAATAAGCTTCAATTTTTTTGAGCTTATTATCAAATGAAAGGTCTTTTTTATCCAAATTAATTTCTTGGATAGTAAATGTGTCATTTAGTGCCATAAGACTTACCCCTTGACTACAACTATGTTCTAATTCATTTGAATAGTAAATTTCAAGTTTTATGTGTGCGGTTAGAGGAACAAAATTGTACGGATTAAGGATCAAAAAAAAATCTCAAATTATGAATAATTGCAAGGAAAATATCTTCAAAAAATTTATTCCAACTTTAAAAAAATTTGTATAAATTTTGCTAGAAATTTTATTCTCTTAATACCTTCTTAGGTCTGCTAGTATCTATCATTCATCTAATCTATCTGCATATTCTCTTAAAATCTCAGCCATCTTTTGAGGTGGAATTTCTTGTTGATATTCTCTACAAAAATCAAAAAATTTATCTAATAAATCTTTATTGAAGAAGATATAAAAATTAGCGTCTCATTTTAAAAGTAAAGTATGCAAACCCACCAAGCAATAAAAGACTCACAACCCCATAAGTAATCGCTATGCCGTAGATGTAAGTCATTTATTTATAAAGATATAAGCAGAATATAAATAAACTAAGAAAACTCCAATAGCTATGGAACTTCCATAAATAAGAAAGTTCCAAAATCTATATAATTTAGGTTTTTTAAATTCTTTTTCTTCTTCTTTAGTAATCATTTATTTTCTTTTTCTTTTCTGGCAGCATTACCTTTTGCTCTTAATACCAAAGTTATCGTAAGGGCAGCGCTTAATATCACAGCATCAATTAATAGGTGCGGGGAAATATTCATCAGCTGAAAAGAGAAATAAGAAGAGTCATTATCTTTTCAGCAATAAATCTATTAAACATTAAAAAAGAGGGGTTTATCCCTCTAAGTTTAGATCGACTGTCAATCACAGTCTATTTTAGCTTTTTAGCTTCTCTAAAAAAACAGTATTTTATTTAGCCAGAGCAAGAGAAGGCACCTGCAAGAATATTTTTAAAAATTGGTGCTTGACCCAAGGCATACAAAAAGAAAGTTGATGATGCGAGAGTAATAGCTATTTTAGAAGCCCTGTTAACTTTCAAATTTGAGACTTTTGCAAATGCAGAGTTCATTTGTTCTTTAATTTATTGATCTTATAATAGCTGCAAAAATTAAATATTCAGCATCAATATTTACCAAAGAATAATTTTATTGCTCCTTTTTCTCAGCTTGCATTTTTACTAGCTCAAATTCTTTTTTAGAAACTATTCTGATTTTGTATGCTGGATATCTTGTCTTCCACCATTTATTGATCGAAATAGCTACTCCTTCTAAATTTTGGGTACAAATATTGACCCATAGAATTTTAGTTTCAACTTCTTTGTAGAATTCCCAACTTGTAGGTGAAGCCATTAAAAATCGCAAATGAAAAAATTCAATAAATTATGGGAAATGGTCCATAAGCTAAAACTTTTGTTTTTTTAATAAGAGGATTTAGTTGAAGATATAGAGTTTTCATTAAGTGGTAATAAAAAACTTTAAACAAAAGATTTACATCACTTTCGCCTTCTAGGAAAGTATTACTTTAATTTTATAACGAGTTTCAATTAAAAAATATCTCCGCAAAGAAGGGGCCAAAAATTGACCCCTCTTGGTGAAACTCTTCCAAAGAAACACCATTAAAATCTTACTCTGAAAGTTGCAAAGTTAAACAAATTAACAAAATCAAGATTAACAATTTATGCGGCCTTTTTAAAAGGGTTCATATTCCTTAAAAAGTTATTACTTTTGCGGGTACTCATTTTTCTATATCTTTGATTTATATCCAGGATATACTTTCTAGCTTTCTTATCACTTTCAATTTTCTTTTTTCGAAGACGTAAAGCCCTTAAATCTTCTATGGACATGAGGCCATCATCTTCATTGAAATTTAAATGATCAAATTGCATCAGTTTAAGAAATTAAGTTTCTTCTTTAAGTGCAAGATTAACAACCTTATCTTTATTTGCAATAGAGATAATTAACCAACTTAACTCAAATTAGTTATTCAATTTTCAGAAAGCTATGAATTTAAGTATTAAAAACTTTCTAAAATCAAGAAAAACTTTTGATTGAATTAGATGGAACTTCTACAGATACAAATGATTCTCCATAATGAGATTCGGCTGATCTTATCAGTAACCAGTAAAAGAAATTTACTAAAGCTTTCTCCACGAGGATTTAGTAACTAATTTAAATAAACTCATCATTTTTGTAATAGCAATATACAAAATAAATTTATTACGCAATCAAGATATTTACCTTATAAAGCATAGTTGCATATTAATTAAGAAAAATTTGCACTCTCAGGCTTTAGGCAGCGGACTAAATCCTCGTGGAGTATTGGACTTTAGCCCGCTCTATTTTTTTAGCAAAAGAAAAATAGCACTGCAAGGTAACTAGATCACCAATTTTTATATTTGACTCTGAATAAGCTAATTGAGCAAGAGTATCTGAGCATATGTTGGTGTTGTTTATTGTATAAATTTGCTACGAAACTTTTGTTATATCAATGGCTTCAGTATTTTTGCTCATTGATATATTCATTCTTAAATAATATTATTATTGATGCCTAAAGAAGGTTTAATTTTGAAAAAAATAATTAAATTTTTTAAACTACTTAAGAGAAGAATTGACATTCTCAATGCAGAGGCTGAATTAAAATTTATATTGGAAAATAAATAATGGGATTCCCACATTGCCCTATTTGTGTAGTTCTAGCATTTGTTTCAGTTTTTATGGGAGTTACTCGTAGTTATATGTTCTATATTCTTGTTCGGGAGTTTATGAGAGCCGAATCTACTTTTAAATTGAAGTTTAGTTTCTATTAATTGTTGACATCTAAGTATAAATACTTTATAAATAGATTGTAGTGAATACTACAAAATCGTCCGATCTACCATCTGATAGACCGCAGTACGACTCAAGCCATAGGACGGGGACTTGAGCAAGTTCAGGAGCTGCATCATGGTAAACATGTATTTCAATGGAAAGTCATTCGTATATTGTAGAAAACAAGAAGAAAAGATTATAAAGCTTACTTATAGAGGATCTATTTACTTGAAATAAGATTTCTAATTTCTTTTTAAAAAAAGTTTGGACATTTATTGACGTTTTTGGATTAAGTATTTATTAATACTTTATAAGAAGAACTTATAGTGAATATATTTTTTGCCTATTTAAAAATTCATATATTCGTATATTTAGTAACGAGAAATTAATTTTAAAATAATTAATTTGTAATTAGATTTTTAAAAGGTTATGCAACCTATTTCTGAGGAACTTTACAAAAAAATAGTTGAGAGTTCTAAAAAATGAGTAAGTTACTAATTGCTTTATTGGCTTTAGATATAGGCGTTAGTCTGTCTAAAGTTTTTATTTTTACCTGAAAATCAAATTACTTAGCATAAAAGAAGCAATTGTTTTCTAAAAAAAGAAATAGTTACTGGGTATTCTTTATTTGATGTATTTATTTTATAAAATAAAAAATTAAACCAATAAAAGAACTACCTACAAGTAGTAGCACCATTAAAAGAGCTATTAACTTTGCTAATCCCATAAAGATAAATCCGAATTTCCTGTAGATCTTTGCATCCAGTGAATTTTCCAAACATTATTTACTTTTTTAAAAATTGACGTAACTGTTGGTAAGTCATCATTAGGTGTCCCTTTATAAGTAAATTTTGAACCTAGTGTAAAAATGCACATTACTATATTTTCGCTTAAAAATTCGAATCGGTGAATTTTGGTTATTTCTGCCTTTTCTTGAACAATTTCATCAGTAATCATTTGTTCGAACCCTTTTGCATCTATAGGATTACCACTCGGTCTTATGAATAAAAAATCTGAAGTCGCATTGTTAACAAAAAATGAGGCCATTTTTTTTGGATTAGCAAACTCATTTAATAATGAAATTATTGTTTCTTTATCATTCATAAAAAAAGGGACGTAATCCTTCTAGTTTAGAACTACTGTCTAAGAATGTACAAATCTTAATGGGATAATTCTAAAAAAAATTCGTTAGGATGTTTGAAATAATTAGATTTTTAATGTAAATCATGATCAATTCATTAAACAAATTATTGCCCGTTGGCAAAAAGGTCAAAAAATATTTGCCTTTCTTTATTGGATTTAAATTACTTACATTTACTGGCTTTCTTACTTATTTAATGAATCGCTAATTGATATAACCTTAACAATAAAGTTTAACTAAATTAAGATCTAGTGAATAAAGAAGAACGAACTAAAAGATTTAAGTCTATGTCAAGTATGCAAAGACAAGAATTGATATTAAAGAAGATGAAAGAGAGAGGCATAGAGGTAGGAAGTGGAATTCCTAATAAAAAATACGATAGCAAAGAGGTTTATGAATTAATTCATATTGCGAATTGCTTCCCAGAATTAAGAGAGAAAAAATAAAAAAATATTTAGGTTTATTTAATTAAGTTATTTATTTTGGTTCCCTTATTGCAGCAATAATTAATCCACCTATTAATCCGAGATTCATAAATACTGCTCTTTGATGAAAAGGGAATACATGAAAAATTATTGTTGTTGGAATAAGAAATAGTAATAAAAAGACTGAACCGATTTTTTGATTTTCCCCAAATATAAAAAATCCAGAACCCAAGATAAGACATATAATGGCTCCCACTAGAAGAATAGATGAAATTGGTTCAGGAATACCTTTTGAAGAAATATATTCAACTGTTCTTTCAAAATCATTTATTTTGCCTGGTATGGCTGAGATAAATATTGCTGAAATTGATACTCTTGAAAAAAAATCTAAAAAAGATTTGATACTTTTATTTTTCAAAAAAGAATTTTTCATAATCTTATTATAAGAAAAAAATTTTATGCGTTTGATAAATACTTTATTAGTCCGAAATACTTTTAAATTTTTCTCAAAGAGGTTTAGCTAAATTAATAGAAATCTTTTTAATTAATGTGAATCTTTTTAAGGTAATTAATAGTAATTTATGAATTGTCTTTTTATATTTATGAAATAATAAATCTAATTAAAATAAATGTTTAAAAAATTTCTTTTAACTTCTTTTTTACTTTTAAGTTCCCTCATAACTATATATCCTTCAAAAAAAGAAAATACTAATTTTTTCGATTATTGTTATTCTTTAGAAAAAATAATTTCTAGAAATACAGTAGAAAAAAATAAGAATCTATCTAAGAATTTTAGGCCTTTAGCAAAAGATATTACTCTATTTGGGACTAACAAAACTAAAGGTAATTTTGCTAATAAGATAATTGATCAATATAAAAATTCCAAAAAATTATTTATTATTAATTTTGTTCCAAATCAAATTTATTGTTTAGCAGGATATTGGATAGAGGAGTTAAGTCCAGGAAAATTTGAATCGATTTTCTATCAGAAAAC
>NZ_JAKVCI010000035.1:0-12312 GCF_022447305.1 Prochlorococcus sp. ALOHA_ZT_50
GTTAATAATTGATCTGCTTTATCATTTCCGGAATGTAGTCCACAGGTTCGCAAATTTCTGATAATAATTTTTTATTTTCTCCATTAATTAACTCTGTCAACATTTTTTCACGCTTTACTACCCCTTGTATTTTGTCAACTTTATCTCCCAAAATAACCCACCATGGAGAGCTGTCAGACATAATGAGGTTTGAAATTTCATCAAGATTTGATGACCCATCAAGACAAGGTGCCGATACCCTAGGGGTCATTAAGTCTTTTGCTTTTAAGTCATTTAATTGAAAAACCTTAAATATCATTGCTGCCTCATCAGCTTCTATAAAACCTTTCTGACTTCCAATTTTTGCCATTTGTCTAATTTCTTCTTCATCAGTTGAAATTTCGTTTTCTGCTGTAATAACTGGAAATATCTGTTCAATTAATATTAAGAATGGCCTCATTAAAGTATTTAATATTCGCAAGATAGGAACAGATAATAGTGCTATTTGAACTGAAAATCTTGTGCCAAGAGCTTTTGGTAGTACTTCTCCTACTAAAACAACTAGTATGTAAAAAGCTATTGAAAAAAGGGTTAAACCAAAACTGCTATTAATTACCAATGCTCCGTATACTCCTAAAATAAGACTGCCAATTATATTAAATCCATTATTAGTAATAGTAATTACAGTTAGTGTCCTTCCAAGATGTTTTCTAAGTTTTAGAAGTTGATTTGCAGAACTTTTTGGCTTTTGTCTAGAGGCAATTTCTAAAATTCTAATTGAATTTACAGCTAAAAAAGCTGCTTCTACTCCCGAACAACATGCTGATCCAATTAAAATAATTATTATAAGTAAAAATAAACCGTAAACACTTGGTTCCATTAAAGTAGATTAGGTACTAAATCTGTTTTAATTCATTCTTCCATTTTTTTTTTAAACACGCCAATACACAATTTATGTTTGAACCTGACCATAAAGTTTTTGAAGAAAGAAGAGAAATATTCCTAAATAAATTAGGTGGGAAAGCTGCTATTATCCCTGGGGCTAATCTTGTAAAGCATCATGCTGATTGTGAATATCCTTTTAGGCAAGATAGTAATTTTTGGTATTTAACAGGTTTCGATGAGCCAGATGCAATCGCTCTTTTCTTATCGCATAAGCCAAAGGGAGAGAGATTTATTATGTTTGTCGCTCCTAAAGATGTTATAAGCGAAGTCTGGCATGGCTTTAGATGGGGTTTAGAAGGCGCTGAAAAAGAGTTTAAGGCTGATAAGGCTCACTCAATAAACGAATTAAGAGATTTACTCCCAACTTACATAAATGGTTCTGATGAACTTGTTTTTTCAATTGGAAAGCATCCAAAAATAGAGAAAATAATACTAGAGATATTTTCACAACAACTTGAAAATCGCTCAAGATCAGGGATTGGTGCAAATTCTATAAAATCTCCAGAAATTTATTTAAATGAGATGAGATTAATTAAAAGTGAATTTGAAATTAAGAGAATGAGAGAGGCTATACAAATTTCAGCCGAAGCTCATGAACTAGTTAGAGAATCTATCTCATCAAAGAAAAATGAAAGACAAATTCAGGGTCTTCTAGAGGGATTCTTTTTGGAAAAAGGGGCGAGAGGACCAGCTTATAACTCAATTGTTGCATCAGGAGATAATGCCTGTATTTTGCATTACACTTCAAATAACTCACCCTTGAAGAAGGAAGATTTATTGTTGGTGGATGCTGGCTGCTCACTAATTGATTATTACAATGGAGACATAACAAGAACTATTCCAATAGGTGGTAAATTTTCTAATGAGCAAAAAGTTATCTATGAAATTGTATTGAGTGCGCAGAAAAATGCAATTAAAAGTGCTGTAAAGGGATCGAATTCTAGTGCTGTTCATAATGTTGCTTTAACAATTCTTATAGAAGGATTAAAAGAAATTGGTTTATTGTCAGGCAGTACTGAGGAGATAATTGAGAATCAATCTTATAAACATCTTTACATGCATAGAACTGGACATTGGCTCGGCTTAGATGTTCATGATGTTGGAGCATACAGAATGGGGGACTATGAAGTGCCATTACAGAATGGAATGATTCTTACGGTAGAACCTGGGATCTATATAAGTGATAGGATCCCAGTCCCTGAGGGACAACCCCCTATAGATGAGAAATGGAAAGGCATAGGGATAAGAATTGAAGATGATGTCCTGGTCAAAGATACAAACCCAGATGTTTTAAGTATTGCTGCACTAAAAGAAATTTCTGATTTAGAGTTTTGAAATTTGACTTATCTAGTTAATAGATTTATTTTTTATTAAGTTTAAAACTCAAAAATGAATAAGTCTGATTCATATGATTCGAAACTTTCTCAAGCAAGAGGCTTAGCTAGTCAGCTTGGCATGTTCGCAGAAGAAAACGATATCCCCAAAGATCTTTGGGATTCATTGGAAGCCACTATTTATGATTTTTATGAAGTAACTCATGATAGATAAAATCCTGTTTAGAAGTTATCAATTACTAAAATCAAGAAATTTTGAATAAATCAATCAAAATGTGACCATAAACTGATAAATTATTTATTAAACATAAATAAGTGAATGACCTCATCAGATAAGTTAAATCAAAATTCAACAGAAAAAAAGGGAAAAAACAGTGATGCACCAAACTCTAAAAATTCTTCTCCTAATTCAGGAATGATGGGTGCCACAGCTGTATTAGCAGCTGCCACAATTGATGAAGATGGAGTACCTACTGGTTATACCCCTAAACCTGATGAAGGAAGGTTCATAATTAAAGTATTGTGGTTACCTGATAATGTGGCTTTAGCAGTGGATCAAATAGTAGGTGGAGGCCCAAGCCCTCTTACTGCTTATTATTTTTGGCCAAGAGATGATGCTTGGGAAAAATTAAAAAGTGAACTAGAGAATAAAGGTTGGATTACAGATAACGAAAGAGTAGAAATATTGAATAAAGCTACTGAAGTAATAAATTATTGGCAAGAAGAAGGTAAAACAAAAAAATTAGAAGAAGCCAAATTAAAGTTTCCCGAAGTAACTTTTTGTGGAACCGCTTAAATATTAGTTCTTTGCAGCTTGAATCCTAGCCTCAGCCTTTGAAACCTCTTTCAAGGCTTTAATTTTCTCTGGATTTTTTTCATTTTCAGAAAATTTGCTAATTGCTAATTTTGCTTCTTTAAGATCTTGTTCAGCATTTTGAACATTAATTTCAGAACCAATTTCAGCATTATTTACTAGAACTATAACTTCATCTGATTCAATTTCAGCGAAGCCTCCCATAAGAGCTATTGATTTCCACTGGGAATTCATTCTTAGCCTTAAAACGCCAATATCTATAGCAGTAACTAAAGAGATGTGTCCTGGTAGTACACCAATTTGACCAGTAGTACTAGGAAGGATTACTTCTTCAGCTTCGCCTTGATAAACATTTTTATTAGGAGCTAAAACTTTTAGAGAAATTGCCATTAATTTAAAATTATTGAAGGTTAAATATATATTTAAATATTTATTTTTCTGATTTTATTTTTTCAGCCTTTGCTTTAACTTCATCAATGTTACCAACTAGGTAAAATGCCTGCTCTGGTAAATCATCCAATTCACCTGACAAAATCATATTGAAACCAGCAATGGTATCTTCTAATTTTACATATTTACCAGACATTCCTGTAAATATTTCTGCTACGAAGAAAGGTTGTGAGAGAAATTTTTCAATTTTTCTAGCCCTGTCTACTGTTAATCTATCTTCTTCAGAAAGCTCATCTAAACCAAGAATTGCAATGATATCTTGAAGTTCTTTGTATCTTTGTAAAGTTGATTGAACAGCTCTGGCTGTTTTGTAATGCTCATCGCCAACAACTGATGGTTGTAGCATAGTGCTTGTTGAGTCTAATGGATCAACTGCTGGATAAATTCCCTTAGCTGCAAGAGCTCTAGCAAGCACGGTAGTAGCATCTAAATGGGCAAAGGTTGTAGCTGGAGCAGGGTCTGTTAGGTCATCAGCAGGTACGTAAACAGCCTGGATAGATGTTATTGACCCTTCTAATGTAGATGTAATTCTTTCTTGCAATTCACCAACATCAGTTCCCAGAGTTGGTTGGTATCCAACAGCTGAAGGCATTCTTCCAAGTAATGCAGATACTTCAGAACCAGCTTGAACGAATCTAAAAATGTTATCAACAAAAAGTAGAACGTCTTGTTTATTTACATCTCTAAAATGTTCGGCCATTGTAAGTGCTGATAAGCCTACTCTCATTCTTGCACCAGGTGGCTCATTCATCTGTCCAAAACATAAGGCAACTTTTGATTGAGTTAAATCATCTGCATTGATAACGCCTGATTCTTTAAATTCTTCATATAAATCGTTCCCTTCTCTAGTTCTTTCCCCTACACCGCCAAAAACAGAAACTCCACCATGCTCCTTTGCGATGTTATTAATTAATTCTTGAATAAGAACTGTCTTCCCAACACCAGCACCTCCGAATAATCCAACTTTTCCTCCTTGTCTGTAAGGAGCCAAAAGGTCGATAACTTTAATACCAGTTTCAAAAACTTTTGGCTTAGTTTCTAGGTCAGTTAACTTTGGCGCAGCTCTATGAATTGGAGCAGTATCTTTAGTATTTACTGGACCTTGTTCATCTACTGGTTCTCCTAAAACATTAAATATTCTTCCTAAAGTTGCTTCTCCTACAGGTACAGATATTGGTGCTCCTGTGTCGATTGCCTCCATGCCTCTTACAAGGCCGTCTGTGCCACTCATTGCCACTGCTCTTACTCTATGGTCACCTAGGAGCTGTTGGACTTCTGCAGTGAGCGCTATATCTTGTCCAGCAGGATTTTTAGCTTCAATTCTTAAAGCATTTAATATTTTGGGCAATTTCCCAGCTGGAAATTCTACATCTAGAACTGGACCAATTACCTGACGTACTACGCCTTTTGTTTGTGAAGAAGTTGATGGAGTTGCTACCATTTTTTATTGATTGGTGATGAATAGCTGATTTAAACAGCTCATAATCCGAAAATACTACCACCTCATGGGTAGATTCGTTAAATGGGTTCGGCCACCCGCACAGTTTAAGTATGGTTTAATTGCCGCTTTGCAGATTATGTTGTTGATGATACGGATGGAGAATTTCTCTTTCCATTTTTATGACGCAAAGCGTCTCAATCATGATCCTCCATTAATCTATGGCAGCTGTTTCACTTACAGTCTCTACAGTAAAACCACTGGGAGATAGAATATTTATTAAAGTTTCCGCATCTGAGGAAAAAACTGCTGGGGGCATTCTTTTGCCTGATTCAGCTAAAGAAAAACCACAGGTTGGAGAAGTTGCTCAGGTGGGCCCTGGCAAACTTAATGACGATGGTTCTCGACAAACTCCAGAAGTGAGTATTGGCGATAAAGTTTTGTACAGCAAATATGCTGGCACAGACATTAAATTGGGAGGAGATGAATATGTCTTGCTCTCAGAAAAGGATATTTTAGCTGTAGTAAGCTAAAATATTTGTTTCAAAAATTATTAAAACTTATTACTAAATCACTGCCTAAACATGGCTAAAAGAATTATTTACAATGAGCAAGCTCGTAGAGCGCTCGAGAGAGGAATTGATATCCTTGCTGAGTCTGTGGCTGTAACGCTTGGACCAAAAGGAAGAAATGTTGTACTAGAGAAAAAATTTGGTGCTCCACAAATTATCAATGATGGTGTCACAATCGCTAAAGAGATCGAATTAGAGGACCACATTGAAAACACAGGGGTTGCTTTAATCAGACAAGCTGCTTCAAAAACTAATGATGCAGCTGGAGATGGTACTACAACAGCCACTGTTTTAGCTCATGCAATGGTTAAAGCAGGGTTGAGAAACGTTGCTGCAGGAGCTAATGCAATTACCTTGAAAAAAGGAATTGATAAAGCGACTGAATTTCTAGTTGGTAAAATTCAAGAGAATTCCAAACCTATTAGCGATAGTAATGCTATAGCTCAATGTGGAACTATTGCTGCTGGAAACGATGAAGAAGTTGGTCAAATGATTGCCAATGCTATGGATAAAGTTGGTAAAGAAGGTGTTATCTCCTTAGAAGAAGGAAAATCAATGACTACTGAATTAGAAGTTACTGAGGGGATGCGCTTTGATAAAGGCTATATCTCACCTTACTTCGCAACAGATACAGAGAGAATGGAGGCTGTTTTAGATGAACCATATATCCTTCTGACTGATAAAAAAATTGCCTTAGTGCAAGATTTAGTTCCCGTTTTGGAACAAATAGCTAAAACTGGTAAACCACTAGTCATTATTGCAGAAGATATTGAAAAAGAGGCTTTAGCAACTCTTGTTGTCAATAGATTACGAGGTGTGTTAAATGTTGCTGCAGTAAAAGCTCCTGGATTTGGTGATAGAAGAAAAGCCATGCTTGAAGATATGGCCGTTTTAACTAATGGACAACTTATTACTGAAGATGCAGGCTTGAAATTAGAGAATGCTACCTTAGATATGCTTGGAACTGGTAGAAGAATAACTATCAATAAAGAGACTACAACTATTGTAGCTGAAGGTAATGAGCAAGCAGTTAAAGCTAGATGTGATCAAATTAAGAAGCAAATGGATGAAACAGATTCCTCATATGATAAAGAAAAGCTTCAAGAACGTCTAGCTAAATTAGCTGGAGGTGTAGCAGTGATTAAGGTTGGGGCTGCTACTGAAACTGAGATGAAGGATAAAAAGCTTCGTCTTGAGGATGCTATTAATGCAACAAAAGCAGCTGTTGAAGAAGGAATTGTACCTGGAGGAGGAACAACTCTCGCTCATTTATCTCCTATTCTAAAAGAATGGGCTGATAAAAATTTAGAAGGAGAGGAATTAATTGGAGCTAACATTGTTGAAGCTTCACTTACTGCTCCTCTTATGAGAATTGCTGAGAATGCAGGTTCTAATGGAGCTGTGATTGCTGAAAATGTAAAAACTAAACCATTTAATGATGGATTCAATGCTGCTACTGGAGAATATGTAGATATGTCCTCTGCTGGTATAGTTGATCCTGCAAAAGTTACACGTTCAGGATTACAAAATGCAGCTTCAATAGCAGGAATGGTTCTAACCACCGAATGCATAGTTGCAGATTTACCTGAGAAAAAAGATTCAGCTGCTCCAGCAGGCGCTCCTGGTATGGGCGGTGACTTTGATTATTAACTAAGCAATAATTTTTAATTAAATTTGTTAAAGGGGATCATTTAAAATGGTCCCTTTTTTTATTCAACTTTTATGAAATCCAACCAGCGCTAAGAATAATTGCGAGAGACAAAAATATCACTAAAAAAGTCCAAGTTATTTTGTTTAGAGAGGCTTCTGCACTACTTGCGCTGTTGAACATAGAGCTTCCACTGGCGGCTATTCCTCCCATTCCATCACCTTTGGGACTATGAAGTAAAACTAAGAGAATGAGAAGAACTCCAGAAAATACCCATATCCAACTAATAATTTGAATCATTGCTTAAAAAACTTTTATTAACTTTAAACGTGTTGAACGACCTTATTATAACCTTTTAATTCAATTTCTTGAATAAGAGATTTGCCTGTCATTTCTCTTGGTATTGGTAGATTTAATAATTGCAATAAAGTGGGAGCAATATCTGCTAAGCCCGCGTTTTCTCTTAAATTAATTTCATTTCCCATATTTGGTATTTTTCTTTTTTCACCTTCAATCAAAATTAATGGAACTTTATTTATTGTGTGTGCTGTCCATGGTTCTCCTTCAGATCCTTTCATTACCTCTGCGTTACCATGATCGGCTGTAATAACAATGCTTCCGCCCATTTCTCCAGTAGCATTAACTATTTGACCTACACATTTATCTACTTTTTCTATAGCTTTAATTGTTGCATCCATGTTGCCTGTATGACCAACCATATCAGGATTGGCAAAATTGATTACAACAAAAGCATAATTCCCGCTTTTAATTGCTTTAGAGCAACTAATAGTTAATTCCTCCGCAGACATTTCGGGTTCCATATCATAAGTTGCGACTCTTGGAGATGGAATCAAATGTCTCTCTTCTCCAGGTAAAGGAATTTCAACTCCTCCATTGAAAAAGTATGTTACGTGAGGATATTTTTCAGTTTCCGCGGTTCTGTATTGTTTAAGTCCGTTTTCTGAAACTATTTGGCCTATAAAATTATTGAGTGATTCAGGAGGAAATGCAACTTTAACGGGAAAGTTCGGATCATATTGAGTAAAAGTAACAAAATCTAGATTTGGATAATTTTTTCTTTCAAAGTCTGAGAATTGATTGTCTGAAAGGGATTTGACTATTTGTCTTGCTCTGTCTGGACGAAAGTTAAAGCAAATCAAACTATCCCCATCTTTAAGATAGTTTTCAGACATTCGTATGGGCTCTATAAATTCATCGGTTATGTTTTTGGCATAACTTTTTTCTATGTAATCCTTGGGAGAAATATTTGTTATTTGAATATCTGGATCAGTCAAATTAGAATATGCTTTTTCTGTTCTATCCCATAAAAGATTTCTATCCATTATCCAGTATCTTCCGCATATGGAAGCTATTTCGCCTGTATTAAATTTTTTTATACATGATTCTATTTGATTTAGATATTTAGAGGCACTTTTTGCAGGAGTATCTCTTCCATCGGTAATAATATGGATTGCAACTTTTTTGATTTCATTATCAGATGCCCATTTTATTAAACCTAATAAATGATCGATATGACTATGAACTCCTCCATCGGAACATAATCCCGTGATATGCAAAGTAGAATTATTTTTCTTTAATGAATCAGCCATCTCTTTTAACTCATTTACCAAGCCTAATTGATTATTTTTTACAATATTTGAAATCCTTACAAGTTCTTGTTGTATTATTCTTCCCGAACCAATGGTAAGGTGCCCTACCTCTGAATTGCCCATTTGACCATCTGGGAGGCCTACATCAGATCCACTAGCACTTATAAGGGTGTGGGGGTAAGCATGCCACAATGAGTCCATGATTGGTGTACTGGCACTTTTTATAGCATTATCTGATTTTTCTTTTCGATATCCCCATCCATCTAGTATTGCAAGAACTACAGGGCTCTGAGGAACACTTAATCTTTTTATATTTTTGCTGCTAATCTTTGACATATTTAGATCAAATTCATTTTTAACTGATCCAACCTTAAATTTAGCTTCAAACGTTACTCTTTAACAATTTATATTTAACATAGTTAGCTTTTGCTAATTTATGAAAATATTAGATTAATTTTATTTCTTGATAAATCATGTCCAAGAAGACAAAAAAGATCGTAATACTTACTGAAGTTGAGCTTAGAAAAACTATTTCGCGTTTAACTTGCGAAATTATCGAAAAAGTAAAAAAACTGGATAACCTTCTATTGGTTGGTATCCCGACTAGAGGAATTGAGCTGACCGAAGTGCTAGAAAAGGAATTATTCTCTAGAACAGGTTTAAGAGTTAGAAAAGGAACAATTGATCCAACTTTTTATAGAGATGACCAAAATAGAGTTGGAACTCGCCTAATACAAGCTGCAGATATTCCAACTCCTATTGAGAAACAAGAAATTCTTTTAATAGATGATGTAATTTACACAGGTAGAACAATTAGAGCTGCAATGGATGCTTTATATTCATGGGGCAGACCTCAAAGAGTGATGTTATTAGTAATGGTAGATAGAGGTCATAGAGAATTACCTATTCAACCAGATTTTTGTGGTAAAAAAGTGCCAACTAGTAAAATTGAAAGTATTAGTTTACGTTTAAATAATGTTGATAATGAAGAAGGAGTTTTTCTTGAATAGCTATCTTTCAGAAGATATTTCCTAAATTATATTCTCCAAAAAATTCATCTTTAACATCAAAACACTTAACCAATAAATCAGCATTTTTCGTAATTTTAAAAAAAAGTTTTAAGTTGTCTTCTCCAATATTAGATTTATTTTTTAATACTATTTTGAGTGGTTTTTTGTCCCATTTTATAATTTCTTCTTCATTTTGAATCTCTGATAACTTTGGTAATCCATTTTCAAAAATAACATCATATGCTCTTTCTTTTTGTGTCTCTCCAATTATTATTTCGAATATTTTCTGATTATTTTTACTGGCTTGAAGGATCAGTTTAAAGGGTGTTTCTGTTGGCCATGTTTGACCTTTGCAAAAAATAGGATGCCAAAAGTGTTTTTGTTCTCTTTTATTAAATAATCTTATAGATAATCCTTTGTTTAATATGTCTTTAATTTTTACCCCAGGGGTCATTGCTAAAGCTCCCAAAGCTATTGATTCAATAGGAGGTGGCGACTTTATTTGAATTTTTGGAATTTTTTTTGTTATCCATTCTTTAATCAATGGTATTTGAGTTCCTCCACCAACCAAAACAATTGCATTTAAGTCGTCAACTGTGCAAAATTTGCCTCTTGCTTGATTTAATAAATCTTTGAGTAAAGAGTTAAGGTGATTAAGAAGATTATTTTCAATGAGTATTTTCTCAAATATTTCTTTACTTAGGTAAAATTCTTTTTCTTGATTTTGTTCAGTAAATAATTTTATTGGATATTTATTTTCATATTTGATTACAGATGAGCTGAGTTTACATTTTATTTTTTCTGCCTTTGAAAGATTATTAATATAATTATTACCTGGAATAAAATAATCAACTATCCATTGATCAATATCTTTCCCACCAATTTTTGAGCCTGTTTTTCCAATTATTTCAGCACACCTTATTTTTTGTTTTGAAATTGAGCTTACATCATTACCTTTAAATTTTAATAGTTCAGCTATTGGACCAGATTTTCCTTCTCCTCCTTCTATTTTGACTATATTCATATCGACTGTACTTCCTCCAATATCTAATGTCATAATTTTTGAGCCAAATGGTACATTTATTCCTAAACTTGCCGCAGTAGGCTCATCAACAAGGGCTATTTCATCTACAGATATTTCCTCGCAAAGGTTAACTAACCATTCTCTGTAACCCTTATATGTATCTATTGGAGCAGTTAAAACAAGTCTTTTGATCTCATACTTGTGCGGAATGTTTGCCCACAAAATTTGAAAAAATTTTTCGCCACATTCATTAGGGTTTAAAATATTTTTTTGGTTAATTTTTTCAATAGAATTTCCAATTAATCTTTTAAAGTTCGAATGAAAAAATAAATCAGAATTTGAGTTATCCCTCATCTTTAGAGCACTAATACCAATTTTAGGAATCTTTGAAGGTTCCTCGAACCAAACTGCTGTAGGAATAACTCCTGGAGATGATGTAATATTCGGTATTTCAACTAAAACAGAATTTATATCTTTTTGATCTTGAAAAGCTACAACAGTATTAGTGTTCCCTAAATCAATAGCAAGTGTTCCAGATAAACTTTCTTCCATATGAAATTATTTAAATCAATTAAGTTCTTTTTGTAATTTATGTTTTGAAACGGTCGAATAAACTGTAAAATATATTTTATAGTAAAAAATTTTTTTTAATGAACATATCTAATAATGCAGGAATTGATTCTAATGATCTTGCAAAGAGAGGTGAGAGCTTGATAAGAAAATCAACTAATAGATATTTAACTACAGTGAAAATTGCTTTCAGAGCTAAACAAAGACGTTTTGATGATTTTGATGGCTTATTAGAGGAGTCAACTATTAAACCCGTTCAAAGGTCAATTATTGAACTAAGCGATGAACAAGATCAACCAGATTTACTTCCAGGCTAATTTTGGTAAAAGACCAAAAAGGATGGAGATTACTTAGAGATTTTAAAAAAGGCAAATTTTGCTTTTTGATTGGTGTTGATAATTGGTCAATCGAGTTACAAAAAAGTGAATTCTATTCACTTTACCTTCTACTATTAAAAATTAATGAACAACTATTAGTTATCAAGGATGAACTAATGGATGAAGAATCTATTACTTTAGAATTAGAACAACTACCTTGGTATATTCAGTTAGAGGGGAAAAAGAATGAATGGAGTTTAAGGTTTGTTTTTGAAAGTCAAGACCAAACTAGATCCTTCGAAATGTATTGGCCGATACCAATAGCACAAAATTTATTTTATGAAATAAAAAACATGTGGGAATCAATGGATTAAAAGATAAATAAAATTGGAAATTTTAGAAAATATTTCCCCTTCCCAAAAAAAATTTTTCACAACTTTTCCACAGTATTTTTTTAAAAAATATCTGATGATCTAAAGCATGTGGAAAACTTCTGATTTTATATAAATCTTTATATTTAAGTAAGATTTAATTTTGAAAAATTAATTTCCATGACTTCTCCTTTCATGACTGAATTCTCATTATTCTATAACCTGAGACT
>NZ_JAKVCI010000036.1:0-10612 GCF_022447305.1 Prochlorococcus sp. ALOHA_ZT_50
GAGATAGATGATCTTTTTAAGGATTTAAACTCTGATGCCATTAAATTTCAGGAATTATATTACCTAGAAAGACAACATATGAATTTCTTAGACAAACAACGTTGTGGCAATTTCATAGCTAGTTAATATAAAAAATTTTAATTTATAGGCAGTATTTTTTAATCAAGTTTTTAACTTTTTTGGGTTTATCTTCAAGAACATAAGCTTCTACTTCTTTCGCATAAGTCCCAGAAAAATTTGAACTAGAGAACTCTAATGCTTTTCTTTTACTTTGATGCAATTTGCTTTCTAATTTTTTTATATCCCCTATTGTTTTATTGTCATTACATTTTTGTATCGCATGAGTTGCTTCGTGTCTTAATGCTTTTCTTATCGCCCTTTCTGTTTTGAAGTTATCTTTATTTGGTTGTTGATTCTTATTTCTATAATTTGTTTTCCTTTTTGCATTTTCAGTACATATTATTATTTTATTTTCTTTAAAATTATGTAGCCCTTTTATTTCTTTGTTTAATAGACATTCAATTTTATTTTCTTCAACTATGTAGTTTGCTTTTATTAATAAGTTAAGAATCTCTTTATCTAATTTGCTCAAAAATAATATAAATTCCATTCTATTTTGTTTACTTCACTATAGTTGGGATTTGTTCTATATCAGTTGTAGATGAGCGACTTAAGAAATTCTTATTCATCTTCCAACTTTGTGGATTTTTTGTAATAGCCCATGTAATTGCATTGTTATTAAATCTTTTATTTAATAAATCAATCGTTTTCATAAGATTTGTTGATTTTTTTAAGACTTTCTGAGATTTGTAATTGATAACTGATTGCTGTAAATATTCGCTATTTGTTAAATCCTGCATTAAAACACCAGCTTTTGAGAATTTATATTCGGGATTATAAATTTCTTTAGATAATTCAACTACTATTTTTAAAATATTGTTTGTGTCATCTGTTGCATTTGTAAGTTTTCTATGAGCACTTCTTTGATAATTTTGACTTGAATATTTACTGGTTCTAGCAAATACTCTAATATTAGATGATTGTAAATTCTGACTTCTCATTTTTTCAGAGGCTTTTATTGCGTGAGTTGCCAGTGCTTGAGTTAAGTCTTCTAATTTTGTGATAGGCGTGCCGAAACTCCTGCTCACCTGAATTTCTTTTTTTGATTTCTTGTTTTTTTCTATGGGCAGGCATCTATGGCCTTTCAGTTCTAATTGCAGTCTTTTCCCTACGATGCCTAATTTCTTAATGATTTCATTTTCTTCCATATCTCTTAGTTCTCTCGCATTTTTAATACCTTTACTTTGCAACCAATTAGAGGTTTGTTTCCCGACTCCCCATATCTTATCTATACTAATTCTTTTCAAATAATTATTCTCATTTTCGGTTCTAGCTAAATCAAATATTCCAGCTGAATAATCAATATTTTTAGCTAGTTTATTAGCAATTTTTGCTCTTACTTTATTTTCTCCTATTCCTACTGTTATGGTAATCCCTAGATTCTGATATATTAATGATCTTATGCTTCTTGCCCAAGGATATAGATTTTCATCATTAGGTCTAGAAATCGAGACGAATGCTTCGTCAATAGAATAAATTTCTATCTGTTCACAGTAGTTTTTCAGTAAATTCATTAGTCTTCTGCTCATATCCCCATAAAGCGAGTAGTTTGAGCTTAAGACTGCTACATCTAATTTATTTAGTCTTTCTTTGACCTTAAAATACGGAGTTCCCATTTTAATTTTTAAAGCTCGCGCTTCAGGGCTTCTTGCAATGATACATCCGTCATTATTAGATAAAATTACTACTGGTTTATTTCTCAAATGAGGATTAATATTTTGTTCACATGACGCGTAAAAATTATTAGCATCTATAAGAGCTATTGCATCAATATTTGAAATTCTCATAAATAGCTATGTATTGAATAAATAACAACTCCCCATATCTGTACATCAATATGGTTTTTAAATCTAAAATCAGGATAATTATGATTTTCTGCTTTTAAATATAATTCATTATTTTTTATAGATAATCTTTTTATTGTAAATTCTCCGTCTATCATTGCAATGATGATATTCCCTGGCCTGGCTGTTAAGCTCTTGTCTACTATTATTAAATCTTTATCTTTAATTCCTGCATTTATCATTGAGTCACCTTTAACTCTAAGAAAAAAAGTGCTAAACGGATTAGATATTAAATGTTCGTTTAAATCAATATTTTCTTCTGTATAGTCATCTGCAGGAGAAGGAAACCCTGCTGATACCGAATCAGTTAATAAGGGGATTTTAAATGTTTTAGTAGTTGAATCAAAAGAATCCAAGATTAAATTAATAGTATATATGTACTATATAGCAAAAAATCAAAAAATAGTTAGTTATTAAACTTTTATAGATTAATTTTAGATTGAATCTAATCTTTTTAAGAACGATGGTAAGGGGAGTTGTTTGATATAGAAATAGCTCTATAGATTTGCTCGATTAGGATTAATCTAGCTAATTCATGAGGAAAAGTTAAAGGAGACAGGCTTAGTACAAGATCTGATTTTTCTTTTATATCTGAACTAACTCCATCAGTATCACCGATTAAGAAATTAATTTTTTTATTTTTAAAATTCAAGAGTAAGGAACATAGTTCAACTGAATTAAACTGTTTTCCTTCTTCACTTAGGCAGATAATAATATTGTTATTGGATCTAAGATTATTTAAATTAAAAGTCTTTAACTCATTAATGATAAGTTCAGGCATTCTTTTTTTGTATTGATTAATTCCATCTCTAATCCAAAGTTTCTTTATTTTGCCGATAGCATAAATTGCTAATCTATTACTCTGAAGCATAAGTAAATATTAAAACTAATTATTCATCAAGAAGATAATTAAATTCATCATATAGTTCCTCTTCGGTTGTTAATTTCTTGGAAAAATTATCTTTTTTAGAATTCATATTAATTTGATTAATCTCACTTTTTCTTAGTGAATTATTAACGTTAGAAGTCTCTTCTAAAGATTCTGAATTATCAATTAACGAATAAAAAATTTTATTGGGATCTTCTGAATTAAGTGGATTGGTGATTAAATTATCATTATTAGTTATATTTGTGTAATTATTTATATTTTTACTTTCGTTATTTAAATTTTTCTTTTTTTTAAATTTATTGAGTTTATCTAAATTTTTTTTTGATAAGCTCATGATATAAAGTATTAAATAAATTCATATTTAATTTAAACATATTATTTATCTTTTAGATGAATTCTAAAAACTATCATCAAAAAAAAAGATTTGGACAACACTGGTTGGTAAATAAAAAAATATTAGAAAAAATTAAAGAAATTGCTGTTCTTAATGAAAATGACTTTATTTTAGAAATTGGTCCTGGTAAAGGAGCTTTAACATCTAAGTTATTAGATTCAGAAATTAAAAAATTACATGCAATTGAATTAGATAAAGATTTAATAAATTTATTAAATGATAAATTCAATAATAATGATAAGTTTTCACTGCAGCAGGGAGATATTCTTTCTGTAAATTTAGATTCGATTAATAAGAAGATTACAAAAGTGATTGCAAATATTCCTTACAATATAACTGGCCCAATATTGGATATTTTCATAGGTCGATTGGGCATTATAAGAAACTATAATTACGAAAAAATAATATTTTTAATGCAGAAAGACGTTGTAGATAGGATTTTGTCAAAAGAAGGTAGTCCCAATGCTGGTGCGCTTAGTATAAGAATGCAACTTTTATCAAAAATAAAAAGAATATGTGATGTGCCGCCTTCATCATTTAGTCCGCCTCCAAAAGTTTTTTCTTCTTTAGTAGTTTTCGAACCAATTAAAAATGATTTAAGATTAGATATTAGTCTAGAAAAATATATAGATAAACTTCTTCGAATTTCATTTAATTCAAGAAGAAAAATGCTTAGAAATACTCTTAATTCAATACTTTCAAATGAAGAGATAAATGAATTATCTGAATCTTCAAAAGTTTGTTTTAATTTAAGACCACAAGATATTTCAATTGACCAATGGATTAAGCTTGCAGAAAATTGTATTAAAATTAAAAAATAAAAATTTAAGTATATGCAAGATTTAGCTAAAACGAAAATTAATATAAAATCTCCTGCCAAAATAAATTTGCACCTTGAAGTTATTGGTAAAAGAGAGGATGGATTTCATGAGTTAGCAATGATTATGCAAAATATCGATCTTTCTGATTATTTAGAATTTGAAATTAATAATGAAGGTTTAATTAAACTTGAGTCTGATTGTAATGATTTAAGCTTATCTGATGATAACTTAATTGTTAAATCGGCAAATCTATTAAGGAAAAAATCAAATATAGATTACGGTGCGAATATATTTTTAAGAAAAAATATTCCAATTGGCGCAGGATTAGCTGGTGGATCCAGTAATGCAGCAGCAACATTAATTGGTCTTAATAAGTTATGGGATTTGAACTTAGATCAAGAAACATTATGTTCATTAGCATCAACTTTAGGATCTGATATTCCCTTTTTTATAAATGGTGGTATTCAATTATGTTTTGGAAGAGGAGAAATTTTGGAGAAATTAGATTCAAACTTTGAATATGGAGTAATTCTTTTAAAAAATCCAAATGTATCAGTATCTACAGCTGAAACTTATAAAAAATATAGTAATAGATTTTGTGATCAATATCTTACTGATAGAGAAATGATTGAGAACATAAGAAAAAATTTAAGAGATAATGGTTTAAATAACTTAAATTTTGATAATCAACATTTATCTATTAAAAATGATTTGCAGTTAGTTGTTGAAAATGAAAATGATTCTGTAAAGCAGGCATTATATTTACTTTCTAAATTAGAAAATTGTCTCACATTTTCAATGAGTGGATCAGGCCCTACATGCTTTGCACTCTTTAAAGATATAGAGACTGCTAAAAAAGAATTAACTGCAAATTCTAAATTATTTAAAGATAAAGGCTATGATTCATGGGTTTGCACTTTCCTTGAAAAGGGAATAACATTCATTTAAATTTTTTTTATATAAAAATCTATTGTGGCTGATAATAGTAATGAGAATATTGAAAAAAATATTCCCGAAAAAGGACCTTTAAATTTTATTGTTGGATCATTAACAAGTTTTTTATTATTTATATTTTTTTATTTTTTAAGTAATAAAATTGCAATTTATTTTTCAGTACATAAACCATCTAATTCTTCTGAAATAGTCCAAAATATTTCCTCTAGTATTAATACATTAATAATTGGATTATCTTTTTTGCTAACTTTCTCTTTTGCTTTTATAGGTATAGGACTTTTTATTGTATTTATTCGCAGTTTTTTTCTGAAGAAAAATTGAATTGCCAATATTATTAAGAAAACACTTTCTTTGAATGTCTTTACATGACTTAGGCCTTTTAGTCCTTTTGCTGTCACCTGGAATGATTTTATCAATATTACTACTCATAACCTTCGCTGAAGGAGGTTGAATTATTCAAAGTGGTAGGATTATATATGTGATTAATTAGGTAATTAATTGTGGCTGGAACATTATTATTTAATGCTTTGAAAGAGGCAATTGATGAAGAAATGGCAAATGATGTAAATGTTTGCGTTATGGGGGAAGATGTTGGTCAATATGGAGGATCTTATAAGGTAACTAAGGATTTATATGAAAAATATGGAGAGTTAAGAGTCTTAGATACTCCAATTGCAGAGAATAGTTTTACGGGTATGGCTGTGGGTGCAGCAATGACTGGCTTAAGACCAATAGTAGAAGGAATGAATATGGGTTTTTTGCTTTTAGCTTTTAATCAGATATCAAATAATATGGGTATGCTTAGATATACAAGTGGCGGAAATTATAAAATACCAGCAGTAGTTCGAGGACCTGGAGGAGTTGGTCGTCAACTTGGTGCTGAGCATAGTCAAAGACTTGAAGCATATTTTCATGCAGTTCCTGGCATAAAGATTGTTGCATGTAGTACACCCACAAATGCTAAAGGTTTAATGAAAGCAGCTATAAGAGATGATAATCCGGTTCTATTTTTCGAACATGTTCTTCTATACAATTTGTCTGAAGAATTACCTGAGGGTGATTATACTTGCGCTTTAGATCAGGCTGACGTTGTAAAAGAAGGGAAAGATATTACTTTATTGACTTATTCAAGAATGAGACATCACTGCCTTAAAGCTGTTGAAGAATTAGAAAAAAAAGGAATAGATGTTGAGTTAATAGATTTAATAAGTTTAAAACCATTTGATATGGAAACCATCTCAAAATCAATAAGAAAAACAAATAAAGTAATTATTGTTGAAGAATGTATGAAGACTGGAGGTATTGGTGCAGAATTAATTGCCTTGATAACAGAAGAGTGTTTCGATGATCTTGATGCCCGACCAATTAGATTATCTAGTCAGGATATTCCAACTCCTTATAATGGAAATCTTGAGAATTTGACAATAATCCAACCACATCAAATAGTTGAAAAAGTTGAACACTTAATTAGTGGGAGTATATAGACAATGAAAAGAAGGCAAGGTTGGCTTTTTTTTATTATATTTCTACTTACTTTATCTGTTTATCTATTAATAAATTATCCCTTACAGTTGGGATTGGATTTACAAGGGGGTTCTCAACTTACACTACAAATTATTAAAGAGGAAGGTAAGGTAACAAGGGATGAACTTGAAGCAGTTAATTCGGTTATAGATAAGCGCGTTAACAATTTAGGAGTTTCTGAGTCTAATTTGCAAACCCTCGGTGGAGATCAATTGATTTTAGAATTACCAGGTGAACAAAATCCATTAGTTGCTTCAAGGGTATTAGGTAAGACTGCTTTATTAGAATTTAGAACCCAAAAAGAAGGAACATCTACAGATTTAAAAACCCTGCAACTACAAAGATTGAGTATTAAAGAATTAATTGAACAATATTCCTTTGAAGAAAAAAATCAAAATAATGATAATTTCTTAAAAGTTATTCAAGATGATCTTAAAGATATAGAGCAAGAATTGAATTACTCATCTACTAGTAATGATTTATATGGGAAGTTAATTGAAATCAAAAAATATGTTGATAAAGAAATTACAAATTTATTTATTAAAACAGATTTATCTGGTAAGGATCTTATTAACGCAGGAAGGAGACAAGAACAAACAAATAGTAATTGGGAAGTTTTATTAACTTTTAGTAATTCAGGAGGTGAAAAGTTTGCAGAAATTACAAAGTCAATTGCTGGCACTAATCAACTATTGGCTATTATTCTTGATGGCGAATCTATAAGTGAAGCTAGTGTTGGTAACCAGTTTGCTAGTACTGGTATTACAGGTGGATCAGCAACAATAAGCGGTAATTTTAGTGCTGAAAATGCTAGAGAATTAGAAGTTCAACTTAAAGGAGGCTCATTGCCATTGCCAATTGAAATAGTAGAAACTAACACTATAGGGGCTCTATTGGGATCCAAAAATATTTTAAAAAGTCTTTATGCAGCTATTAGTGGATTAATTTTTGTTGGTATATTTATGATTTTTAATTATAGAATTCTAGGTTTTGTTTCAGTTCTTTCTCTAGTACTTTATGGTTTCTTTAACTTAGCCCTATATTCTTTAATTCCTGTAACTTTGACTTTACCTGGAATATCTGGGCTTATACTTAGCATTGGTATGGCTGTTGATGCAAATATTCTAATATTTGAGAGAATTAGAGAAGAATTATATGATGGTAATACTCTTACAAGATCTATTGATAGCGGTTTTCAAAGAGCTAATTCATCCATAGTTGATGGCCATATTACAACTCTTCTAAGTTGTTTTGTATTGTTTTTATTAGGAACAAATTTTGTTAAAGGTTTTGCGGCAACATTAGGTATTGGAGTTCTAATAAGCTTGTTTACCTCATTAAATTGTTCTAAAACTATTTTGCGATTTTTTACAACATATCAATCTTTAAGACAAAAAAATCTCTATCTACCCAAGAATAATTTTTCAAATTAAATTTTTTGTTTCTAATTTCCCATGAAATACAATCTTGAACTAATAAAAAATAAAAGAAAGATAATTAGTTTTTCAACTTTTCTTATTTTGTTAAGTCTTTTAGGAATTTTATATTCAACTTTTAATACTTCTTATAAGAAACCTATAAATTTAGGGATGGATTTTGTTGGAGGAAATGAACTAAGAATAGAAAGAGTTTGTGAAGAAGAATGTTCTAATCTTTCCCCTGATTCAGTTTTAGAAAATTTAAGAGAGATCTCTAGTAATAAAAACTTTATAAATAATATTAAATTACAATTCCAAAATAATAATAAATTAATTTCAATAAGAACACCTTATTTGAGTATCGAAGAATCAAATAATCTAATTACTAATCTTGATAATATTATTGGACCTCTAAATTATGAGAGTAAGGATTCAAGATTAATAGGTCCAAAGCTTGGGAAAAGATTACTTACTAATTGTGTTACTTCATTGTTGGTTTCTTTATTTGCAATATCTTTATATATAACTATTAGATTTGATAAAAAATATGCATTATTTGCATTATTAGCTTTATTCCATGATTTATTAATTGTTTTCGGTATATTCTCTTGGTTGGGAATTATATTATCTGTCGAGGTAAATAGTTTATTTGCTGTGTCCTTGCTAACTATTGCTGGTTATTCTGTAAATGATACTGTTGTTATTTTTGATAGAATTCGTGAGAATTTAAAATCAAAGAAAGAAGGCTATAACGAAACTATTCAATTATCAGTAAACGAATCATTTAGGAGAACAACTTTTACCAGTATTACAACCCTTATCCCTTTATTAAGCATAATTTTGTTTGGATCTTACTCGCTGTTTTGGTTTTCTTTGGCCTTATCATTAGGAATTATTGTTGGAAGTTATTCAAGTATTTTATTGGCTCCATCTTTGTTGCTTAAAGACTGAGCTTAAGCTTCTAATTTTATGAAATTGAATTACTATTTGATAATTTTATTTTCTTTAGTTTTAATAGATCTTTCTACTGAGCTAAGAATATTATTTGATCATTTTACTTTTAGTTCACTATATTTTGCTATTGGTAAACATCCCTTAGCTTTCTTTATACTTTTTTCCTACCCATATTTATATAAAAAATTAATTAAGTAGTTTTTAAATATCTTTAAATGATTCTTTGATTAAAACCTGTATTACTACAGCTAATGGAAGAGATAGTATTAAGCCTAATGGACCAAAAATGAAGGTAAATCCAAATTGTGATATTAATGTCAAACCAGGAAGTAAGTTTGCTTTTTTCTTCATTATAGATGGCATTATTATATAGCTTTCAATATTTTGAATGATTACATATGCTCCTAAAACGGCCAGTGGTTTCCAAAAATTATCTAGTAGTGCAATTGAGATTGGAAATATACCACTAATAACTGGACCTATATTTGGAATTATATTAAGAACCATTGCTATTAAAGCATTTGAGACAACATATTTGACATCTAATATAGACAAAACTATTAATGATAATAGACCTACTGATAATGAGCTTATGACCATAGAAAAGGTCCAATTTGCTAATGCAATATTGCATTTTTCCAGAATATTTCTAAATTTATTACGGTAATTTTTTGGTATTAATAGAAGTATATTTTCTTTATATTGTTTTGGTTCAATAGAAATCATCAAACTCACTGCTAATACGAATATTAATTTCAAAAGACCTGAACCCAGATTCCCCGCTATATTTATTAAATTCTTAAAACTTTCTTGAATAGCTTTTGCAATAGTTGAGGCATCTGGAATGGTAACTACATTATTTATTAAACTGAATATGTCTATAACATTTTCTGATTGTTCGCCATAAAATAAGCTATTAAATTTGTTCAGATTTGTATTGATCAATATATTTATTTTTGATAAACCATTTGGAATGTCAACTAGTATTTCATTGAATTCTTTTATAAACGGAGGTAATACAAGAATAAAAATAGTAAATATTATTACTGATATGACGGCTAAGACAAGAAACAAAGAAATCGATCGAGGAATTTTCAAACCTTTTTGGATTTGATTAGATAAATTACATACAATATTTGAAATTACTAAAGAACAAATTATTAGTAGGAGAAAATCCCTTAAAGTCCATACTATTAATAAAGTGATTAATATTACTACTAACTTGAAATATGATGAACTATTCAATTTTCATAATATTCTACTTCTTTTCAGAATATCCTAATCCATTTGATTTGGCATAACTATTTGCAAATCTCATAAATCTATCAAAGTCTGATGTGTTCTTCCAAATATAAACTGCTTCTAAAAATATGGGTTCTCCATCAACAAACTTTACTTTAACTTCTCTAGTTAATATTTCACCTTCGGAATCTATCATCCGCATACCTGTGATTTCACCGTCTGTAATTGAAGATAATGCCTGAGGTTTTTCAAACAAAAATAATGCTTGACCGGTGGTACCATCTTTACTCCTAGT
This sequence comes from Prochlorococcus sp. ALOHA_ZT_50, assembly GCF_022447305.1. Taxonomy (NCBI): domain Bacteria; kingdom Bacillati; phylum Cyanobacteriota; class Cyanophyceae; order Synechococcales; family Prochlorococcaceae; genus Prochlorococcus; species Prochlorococcus sp. ALOHA_ZT_50. Next base: position 10,456 of record NZ_JAKVCI010000036.1, read on the forward strand.
CAGTCTTATTTCAGGCACTACTGGTTCATCAGTTCCCTCATAAAATTGTATTTTTGCAGTTTTATTTGCTGTCATAATATTCGATTAATAATTTTTTATATTAGGAAATATTTTTCACATTCGTTTGTAATTATTTCATAAAACATTATTTATTAAC
>NZ_JAKVCI010000037.1:0-10186 GCF_022447305.1 Prochlorococcus sp. ALOHA_ZT_50
CTATAAGAGCAGGAATTAGATGTATGTTAATAAATTCTTGGAAAGGCTTTTTCTCTACTGGGAGTTCTTTTTTGAGTTTTGTAATAGGTTTGCTTGGAATATCAATATCATTTTTTTTAACAACTTTTCAAGAATTAGGGGAACTTCTTTAACTGCGAATTTATAAACTTCCTGACCATTCATCTGAATTGGAGAAAAACCTCCACTTAAAAAATCAATATTATCAATTATTGAATCTTTATTATTTTTTGATGGAAGATTAAGAAAAGAACCCCTTTCTCCGTCAGTTCTCATATCAAAACCAATTAAATTATCAAATTCATTAGTGGCTTCAATTGCTAATGCACCTGCACCATCTCCAAAGAGAATACAACTTCTTCTATCATTCCAATCAACAAAGCTTGATAATTGATCTGCTCCAATAACAATAGCCCTTTTAAAACTACCCCCTTTTAAAAATTGTGAGGCTGTTATTAAGGCAAATAAAAAACCACTACAAGCTGCAGTTAAATCGAAAGCTACAGCATTAGCTGCCCCTAATTTAGCTTGAATGGATGGCGCTGATCCAAATAAATCATGCGGAGTAGAAGTAGCTAAAACAATCAAATCAATCGTTTTAATATCCCAATTAGCCATTTCTATAGCAGTTAGAGCAGCCTTATAACCCATCTCAGTAACATTATCTTCTACGCTAGAGATTCTTCTCTCAGAAATACCAGTTCTAGATTTTATCCATTCATTGCTTGTATCAACCTTTTGACTAATTTTTTGATTGGTTAGGATTTGATCAGGTACATAACTTCCGCTTCCCTTGAATGACACTCCAATCTGATTAAAATTTATTCCTTCCAAAAGAGTTTTTTAGTTACTTATATTAGTCAAACATAAATTTGACTCAATATGTTTTATGAATTTAAAACTTGAAGCTTTTGCAGTTGATTTAAATTGTCCATAACACCATGATTCACTGCAGAGTGAGCCAAGCGAAGAGCACTAACTACTGATAAAGATTTGCTACTTCCATGACCAATAACGCAAATACCATTCACCCCAAGTAATAAAGCTCCTCCATGTTCGGCATGATCTAACCTTTTCTTAATTCTGAGTAGATTACTTTTTAAAAAAGCTGAACCAACTTTCCCCCGCCTTCCACGTGGCAGCTCAGATCTCAAAATATCTAATAAAACTCCTCCCACAGATTCAAGAAATTTCAATAATATATTTCCAGTAAATCCATCACAGACTACTACGTCGAAACTACCTGATAATACATCTCGCCCTTCACAATTACCTCCAAAATCAAAACTTTTTTCAGAAGATAATAATTCAAATGTTTTTAGGGATAAATCATTACCTTTGCATTCTTCTTCTCCAATATTTAAAAGGCCAATTCTTGGTTTTTTTACTTGTAAGACATCTTTTGCATAAATATTACCTAGAAGAGCAAATTGATGCAGATAAGATGGCTTACAATCAGTATTTGCACCGACATCTAAAACTAATACCGGGCGAGTTTGATCCCTTGTTGGAAATAATGCTCCTATAGCTGGTCTATCAATCCCTTTCAATCTCCCAATTCTAAATATGGCAGAAGCCATCATGGCGCCTGAATTACCCGCTGAGTAGACAGCTTCAGCTTTATTATTTCTCACTAAATCCATTGCAACGTTTATACTTGCATTTTTCCTTTTTCTAACTGCAGTAGCTTCTTCATTCATCCCAATAGGCTCTCCACTATCAATTAATTCAAGACGATTATTATCTATTTCATTTTCTAATAATTCTGCTAAACCAGTTTTTTCTGCTGCATCTTTAACTTTTTCAATTTTGCCGACAAACTTTATATTTATTGGAAATCTACTTATTGCTTCTAGGCAACCCTCAAGAATTGGACCAGGAGCATAATCTCCACCCATCCCATCAACTGCGATCCAAATTCTTTTAGATTGAGATTCCTCCACCCTATCTAAAATATTATCGTTATTTTGTAATCTTTTTAATGGGTCAAAAACTAATGGCTGTAATGTATTTTTAGCTATTGAACTAGCATTTGAAACTACACTACTAGCAGTATTAACAACAGATTCAGCACTTGAAACTACATTACCTGCAACATTACCTGCAACATTACTAGCTGTGGTTACTACTGATCCAGCACCAGAAACCATATTACCCGCAACATTACTAGCCGTTGCTGCAGAACTAGCAGCAGTATCAACTATAGAAGTCACAGCCGAATTTCTTTTGTACCAAATAACTAATCTTCTAATAGCTCTGGGCTTGTTAATTTTTTGCGCTGTTTCTTTCCCCATTTATTTACCATCAAAAGGAGCAATATCGACAATCCGTTGAAAAAGATATCCTGTACCCCTTGCTGTCAAAATTAATTCAGGATTTGCTGGATCAGCCTCCAGTTTTGATCTTAATCTTGATATATGAACATCCACGACTCTTGTATCTACATGTCTCTCGGGGGTATATCCCCAAACTTCTTTCAAAATCTCTCCTCTACTAAATGGCTCTCCTGACCTACTTACCAAAAGCTCTAAGAGACTAAATTCCATACCAGTTAATCTAATTCTCTCATCACTTTTAAAAACTTGTCTTCGATTTGTATCAATTTTTATATCCGTAACCAAAATTAATCCTGAATTAGGCATTCCAGGAATTTGCTCTTTGTCGATTCTTCTAAGAACGCACCTAATTCTAGCTTCTAACTCCTTTGGGCTAAATGGTTTTACTACGTAATCATCAGCCCCTAATTCTAAACCTGTTATCCTATCTGCAACATCTCCTAATGCAGTTAACATAACAATTGGAACATCAGAATCTTTCCTTAATTCTTGACAAACTCCATAACCATCTAGCTTTGGCATCATGACGTCAAGCACTACTAAATCAGGTTCATAATCCTTAAATAACTTTAGTGCTTCTTTACCATCACTTGCAGTTACAACTTTGTAGCCAATCATGGAGAGACGTGTCTCCAGAATTCTTCTAATACTTGCCTCGTCATCTGCGACAAGTATAGTTTCTTTAGTTTGACTAGATAGAGCCATTTGTTTCTATTAGCTAATCAGTAAGAGAATTTATTATTAACCTAATCTAACTTGTAGAGGGGCAATATCCCAAACATTCTAGTTCCATTACTTCATTCAGAGACTAAATGTCTAGCAAATTATCTACTTTTATTTGTCAGAATTGCGGATCTGAAACTTCTCAATACTTTGGTAGATGCCTAAATTGCAACTCATGGAATTCCATTGTTGAAGAAATAAAAAGTAAGAGATCTAAATATCAAGAAATAAAAAATATAAAAAATAGTAAAAAATCTATACTATTTAATGAGATTTCATCAAAAAAAATATCAAGATTTACAAGTGGTTTTAGAGAATTTGATCGAGTGCTTGGAGGTGGAATAGTACCTGGATCTGTTGTTTTACTTGGAGGAGAACCAGGTATAGGTAAAAGCACAATAGTTCTTCAATCAGCAGGAAAAATATCTCTTAATGAGAAAGTTTTATATATAACTGCAGAAGAATCTTTAGAACAAGTAAAAATTAGATGGGAAAGATTAAATCAAAACAGTATTGATTTACAAATTTTTGCAGAAACCAATTTATCCCTAATTATTGAAGAGATCAAACGTGTAAATCCAAGTTTCGCAATTATTGATAGTATTCAAGCCATCCATAATCATGAAATGCAAAGTTCTCCAGGATCGGTTTCTCAAGTTAGAGAATGTTCATCTGAATTGCAAAATCTTGCCAAAGACAATAATATTGCTCTTCTAATAATTGGTCATGTAACCAAAGATGGTGCTTTAGCTGGCCCTAAAACTCTAGAGCATTTAGTTGATACAGTAATAAACTTTGAAGGAGATAATATTTCCTCACATAGATTACTAAGAAGTATAAAAAATCGATTTGGATCGACCTTCGAGATTGGAATTTTTGAAATGCTTGAAGAGGGTTTACGAGAGATAAAAAACCCAAGTTCAATTTTTACAAATAAAGAAAATATTTCAGGTGTAACAACTACGATTACAAATGAAGGCACTCGACCATTAGCAGTTGATATACAAGCACTGGTAAATAAAACTTTCTACAGTAACCCAAGACGAACTACAACTGGAATTAGCATAAATAGATTGCATCAAATTCTAGCTGTTATTGAAAAACACGTAGGGATAAAATTATCTGAATTTGATTGTTATATAGCTACTGGTGGGGGTTTTGAGATTAATGATCCATCATCTGACTTAGGTGTAGCAATATCAATTTTATCAAGTTTGAAAAATATTCCTCCTTTGGCAAATAGCTCATTTATTGGGGAATTGGGTTTGAGCGGTCAGGTTAGAAAATCGAATAACCTTCGAACAAAGATAGAAGAAGCTGTAAGACTAGGGATCAAAAATATCGTAGTGCCAAAACTAGAGGAGGAACTAAATAATAATTTTCAAAATTTAATAAATATCAAAGAGATATCCAATATTAAAGAAGCAGTTGATTATTCTTTATCAAAATAAAAAAATCAAAGGTACATATCAATTGAGCTTCTGCCTGAGTTTTTCAACCAATTCTCAATATCTAGATACCCACCTGGATAAAGTCTCACTGCTTTAGACCAGACTTCAGCAGCTTTATCAAACCAAATATCTCTCTGATCTAAATCACCATTTTGCTCAGCATATCTTCCCCTTTTTTCATAAATTAAACCTATATTTTTCAAGCATGATGGCTGTTTGGGATTTTCTACTAATGCTTTTTCATAAGTTTCAATAGACAAATCCTCTTCACCATTACTCATATATATTATTGCCATATTTTTTAAAGTCTCACCCCTATCAATTTTATTTTCTTCAAGCAGTAAACTCTCTTTGTAATACTCTAATGCTTCCGAATAATCCCCATTATTTTGTGCAGCTAAGCCATCTCTATAATAAATATATGCCTTTTTTTCTTTCTCAGCGATAGGCATTATTTTTACAATAGATTCAGCAATTACAGTAAAAGCTTTATCAATAAAATTGTCTCTGTTTTGATTACTAGGCACTGCTCAAAATCTAATAAAATTAATATAGTAATTTAAAAAATAACTATTTAAAAAGTCTATTACATTTATTATTATAGTTAAATATAAAGTCAAGCATTAATTTGCTTCTATCGTGAAAAATATGGAGAGCATTCAATTAAGCGTTACAGGAATGAAGTGCGGAGGTTGTGTTAGTACTGTTGAAAAAATATTGAATAATTCTGATGGTATTGAAAATGTTTCTGTTAACTTGCTTACTGAAAGTGCATATTTTGAAATTACCCAGAAACATATAGAAATAGAAACAGTTCTCGAAAATCTAAAAGAGAATGGTTTCCCATCAAAGATTTACATAAATGATTTTTCAAAAAAAATAAATAAAGCAGAATTAGAAAAAAAAAAGAAGTGGAATAATCAATGGAAAAAACTAACTTTTGCCCTATTACTTTTATTATTTTCAGGATTAGGTCATCTGGCAGAAGGAAGATATATAAATTTTCCAATATTAGGTAATATATTTTTTCACGCTTCATTAGCAACATTAGCTCTATTATTTCCTGGCAGAGGAATAATTATTAATGGATTTAAATCATTTATTAAGAACCATCCCGATATGGATTCTTTAGTAGCTCTTGGAGTAATTAGCGCATATACAACAAGTCTTCTATCCTTAATATTTCCTGCCACTGGTTTTCCTTGTTTTTTTAATGAGCCAGTTATGCTGTTAGGCTTCATACTGATTGGGCGTTACTTAGAAGAAAGAGCAAGATATCAAACTGGTTCATCCATTGGAGAATTATTAGATCTTCAACCTGAAATGGCAAATATCTACACAGAAGACAATCAAATAAAGTCAATAAGAGTGAACACTTTAAGACCTGATCAAGAGATTCAAGTTTTAGCAGGAGACAGAGTACCTGCTGACTGCATTGTTACCCGAGGTAATTCATATGTTGATGTTTCACATATTACTGGAGAATCCAAACCTATAGAAGTAAAAGAAGGCGAAAATCTATCTAGTGGGTCTTTAAATCTTAATTCAACTCTTAGACTTAAAGTACAAAAGGTCGGAGGAGATTCTTCTCTTGCAAAACTAGTAAATCTTATTGAGTCTGTAAACGCTAGAAAACCTCGCATTCAAAGCATTGCTGATGAAATTGCAGGTAAATTTACTTACTTTGTACTTATTTTTGCTACTTTAACCTTCTTCTTTTGGTGGAAGGGGGCAAGAAACATATGGCCTGATTTATTAAGTCACAATCATGAATTAATCACTCACTCAAGCCATACACTTCATAGTTCGCTTGGTAGTAATGCTGAGAATTTCCTGAGTTTAGCAATTCAATTGTCAATTGCTGTTTTAGTAATAGCTTGTCCTTGTGCATTAGGTTTAGCCACCCCAACTGTAATAACTGTCGCATCAGGTAAAGCAGCAAAAAAGGGAGTTTTATTTAAAGGCGGGGACAAAATAGAGATGGCTTCAAAAATTAATCACATTATTTTTGACAAGACAGGTACTTTAACAAAAGGTAAGCCTTTCATTGTTGATTATAAAAATAATGATGATCATTCATTTTTATTAAAAATAGCTGCCAGTTTAGAAAAGGAAAGCAGACATCCAATCGCAGATGCCTTAATTCAAGAGGCAAAAAAGCAAAATTTAAGTTTATTTCCAATAAAAAAAATTTTTACTCATTCAGGGCGAGGTATTTCTGGAGAACTTGAGTCAATTGATGGACTTATTAATATTGGAAATATTGAATGGCTACTAAGCAAAGGAATAATTATTGATAGTGATGCAAAAAAAGTCATTGAAAATGAAGAAACAAAAACGAACACTATCATTGGAGTAAGTATCAAAGATAAGTTATTAGGCTTTATTTTGCTCGGAGATTTACTCAGAGATGATTCAATTAAAACAGTTCAAAATTTAAGAGAAAACAAATTTAAAATTAATATTTTAAGTGGAGATAGGAAACAAACAGTTTTAGCTTTAGCAAAAAAAATTGGTTGTAAAGAAACAGAAGTAAAATGGGATCTTCTTCCTGAAATGAAGCTAAAGACTATAGAAAATTTAAAAATTAATAATAAAGTGGCAATGATTGGTGATGGTATTAATGATGTCCCAGCCTTAGCATCCTCAGACTTAGGAATTGCGGTGGGATCAGGGACTCAAATAGCCAAGGCAAATGCAGATGTAGTATTGATGGGAGATCAACTAAATGGATTACCCTACGCCTTAAATCTTGCAAAAAAAACTATAAGAAAAATAAAGCAAAATCTAACATGGGCTTTTGGTTACAACTTACTAGCTATACCTTTAGCCGCCGGCATTTTATTCCCTAAATACGGTATTCTTCTTACTCCCTCAATAGCAGCATTATTGATGGCTATTAGCTCTATTACAGTTGTAATTAATGCTTTATCTTTGGATTAAATGAAAGGAAAATTTATCGTTATTGAGGGTATTGATGGATGTGGTAAAACTACCCAAATAGATGAACTATCTAAATGGCTTCCTAATAGTGGTCTAATAAAGAAAGGGTCTAAATTAATCACAACTAGAGAGCCTGGAGGCAGTCTTTTAGGAAAAAAACTTAGAGGACTGATTCTTGATAATAATGAAAATAACAAGCCTTCATCTCTTGCAGAATTATTGCTTTATTCAGCGGATAGAGCTGAACACGTTTCCAAAATTATTTCACCTGCTTTAAATAACAATGATTGGGTAATAAGTGATAGATTTTCCGATTCCACACTGGCTTATCAAGGTTATGGAAGAAATATAAATTTAGAAATAATTAAAAATATTGAATCTATTGTGTGTCAAGGAGCATCTCCAGATCTCACTTTCTTCTTAGAAATTTCTCCAGAAGAGAGCATATTCCGAAGAAAAAATGAAATTCCAGACAGAATAGAATCAGAAGGTATTAGATTTTTAGAAAAAGTAAATGAAGGCTTCAAACTAATTGCCAAACAAAAAAACTGGAAAGTAATATCTGCTTCACAAAATATTAAAACTATTTCTAATCAAATTAAAGAGACTTTGCTAAACAATTTTTCTAATAACAAATGATTGAGGTTAAAAAAAATAATTTTTTCTTGAATGAAGAAGTCAATACCTTTCTTAAGAACATAATTAAAAACAAATCATTGGCTAATGGTTATATATTTTATGGTGCTGAAGGATTAGGCAAAAAGCAAACTGCTCTTCAATTTATAAAAGAGATTTTCAAACAGTCTTCACCAAGCGAAAATGTTGAAGAGAGAATTACAAACAATAACCATCCTGATTTTTTAATTATTGAACCTGATTCTCTTTTGGCAACAAAAAGTTCAGGAAGTTCCGATCTTGAAAAAACAATAAAAAGTGGATCTGAGATTATTAAAATTGCTCAAATACGTAATATCAAAACTTTTCTTAGTCAAAAATCAATAAACTCAGAAAAAAAAATTGTTTTAATTATTGATGCACACCTCTTAAACGAAGCAGCCTCAAATTGCCTTTTAAAAACCTTAGAAGAACCTAGTAACGGCATTTTTATTTTACTAACATCTAAATTAAACCTTCTCTTAGATACGATCATCTCAAGATGTCAAATCGTCAGATTTCGATCTTTTTCTAGTAAACAAATAAAGTCAATTTTAAAAGAATATTTAGATACTTCTAAATTAAAGATAAATACAAAATTAAAATTTGAAGATTTAATAAACTCTGCAAATGGATCTCCAAATCAATTATTGAAAAATATTGAAATTTGGAATGATTTTTCAGATGAAATTATAAGTAAATTGGATTCTCCAATTAAAAATAGTCTGGAAATATTAGAAATATCTAAATCAATATCTGAAAAATTAGAAATTTTTCAACAGATTTGTTTAGTAAATTTAATTCAAACAATTTGGTGGAGAAAAACAAAAAATATCGGTTTAGTTAAAAAACTTGAAAATTTAAAATACCTCTTAAGAAAAAACATTCAACCAAGGTTGGCATGGGAAATTACTTTTTTAAAAATTTCAATGGAAGATATATGAGATTAATCTACTGCAGAATTTATCAAGTCAGGATTTCTTGCTTGAATAAACTCTTGCCTAGCAGTTTCCACTTGAGAACCAATAGGTAACTCAAGACAATATCCAGCACCGTATACAGTTTTTATATAAATAGGTTTGCGTGGATCGGGTTCAAGTTTAGTGCGTAAGTGTCTAATATGAACTCTTATTGTCTCAATATCATCATCAGGTTCATATCCCCATACTTCTTTAAGAATTAATGCTGGTGATACAGTTTGACCATGTCTCTGCAAAAGACAATGAAGAAGTTCAAATTCAAGATGAGTTAACCTAACAGGAGATTCAAACCATATAGCTTCAAATCTTTCCGGAACAAGAGTTAAAGGGCCATAATTTAATATTTCTTGCTGGTTACTAGAATTTAATTGTGCTCTGTTGGTTCTTCTTAATAAAGCTTTTATGCGTACATATAATTCTTCTAAATCGAATGGTTTAGTAATGTAATCATCTGCTCCAGAATTAAACCCAGTAACTTTATCTTTAAGGCCGCCTAAAGCAGTTATCATCAAAATTGGTATATTTGATGTTCTTTCATCTCTTCTTAGTCGCTGGCATAAAGTTAAACCATCAACACTTGGTAGCATTAAATCCAAAAGTATTAAATCTGGTGAATATTGAAGAGCTAATGCTTGTCCTTTAATTCCATCTTCAGCTTTTTGGACATCGAAACCAGAATGTTCTAAATGCCTAGCCACCAAATCACGCATATCACGATCGTCTTCAATTAAAAGGATTGAAATTTTCATATTTATAAACTATTAAATTAAAATTAAGTTTTAGTATTATGATTCTCTCAAGAATTTATAAAGATTGCTGAATTACTGTAAACAATTTTATCAATTAGAATTATCAAATAACCTAGTGTTAACAACAGATTAGATAGAAATTGCAATTTTTACAAAAGTTGAAATTTTATAATTTCTTTCGATTTTATTCACTTTTTCTTAATAATCTATGGATTATTAGAAGCAAATAATGGTTCAAATTGAAAGAATATCTAATTCAGATTGCCACTATAAAGTTTAAAAAAAAATTGAATTAAATAGAGATTTTCAGTTTGCCAATAAGAATTAACTAA
>NZ_JAKVCI010000038.1:0-9008 GCF_022447305.1 Prochlorococcus sp. ALOHA_ZT_50
TTTACTGCGTTTCAATGCCCTCTAAGTGGAGTTCCTCTCATTCAAAAAGGGATGCAAAAGATTTAGCAAGAAGATTAAAGATAAGTTTTAAGAGCATTCCAATTGAAAACTTGATGACCTCTTTTGAAGAATCATTTATAAAAAACTTATCTTTCGAGATGGCTGAAATAACAAATCAAAATATTCAGTCAAGGATAAGAGGCACACTTCTTATGGCTTTAGCAAATCAAGAAAAGCATTTGTTACTCTCAACAGGCAATAAATCAGAACTGGCCGTAGGATATTGCACACTTTATGGTGATATGAATGGGGGATTATCGGTAATTGGGGATTTATATAAAACTAATGTTTTTAAATTATGCAATTGGCTTGATAGTGAAGATTCAATTAATCGTAGAAAGTCATATATGTTAGATACTAGTGTAGATATAATTGGAGAAAATATACGTACGAAAGCTCCAAGTGCCGAATTAGGTCCTGATCAATTAGATACTGATTCTCTCCCACCTTATTCTATTTTAGATAATATTCTTAAAGGAATTATTGAAGAGAAAAAAGATTTACAACAACTAGAAGAAGATGGTTATAAAAAAGATTTAATTTTAAAAATTATCTCACTCATAAAAAAAGCGGAATTTAAAAGAAAGCAGGCTCCTCCAATCCTAAAACTAAGCAGTCAATCATTAGGAAGTGACTGGAGAGTTCCCATAGCAATATCTTATTAATCACTATAAGAACACTGTTGGATTTTTTTTAAAGGCCGTTTAACTGAATCAAGGTTGATACCTTTTTTGATAGCAAGAATTATGCCTGCAGCTTCTAAATAATTATCCACTTCAAAAAGATTGGGATAATCATAAAACTCATTTGTCACTTTTAATGTATTTTGATTTTTTACAGAGATAATATTTAAACCTTTTTCAATCCCTGCTAGTACTGCTTCTCCACCTAGTGCTCCATTAGGAACAACAATAGATTCAATCTGATCAGGGTGTAGTGAGATTGATTCATTTTTAGCAGGCAATTCAACAATGTCAGGTGCATTGCTTAAACCAATCAGTACAGATGGTAAAAAAGTGTATCCTATTTCTTCTGCAGCTGCACGAGGATCTAAATTTTCATTCAATTCAATTGGATTTAAAGCAGGTGCGTGAGCACAGGGAACTTTTAAAAATTTGCTTATTAAATGACTTATAACTGCTTCGACTCCAGAAATAGGATCAACCCCTTTCCCCTCTCGATAGATATTTGTTTCTAAAGAATCTGAATCATCTGGAAATTTTGCCACAATTGCTATTGCCGTAACTCCTTTTTCTATTAAACATTTTCCAGCATCAATTAGAGTATCAGGATTTTCAATTGTGCCACCACTGATTTTTGAAGAATCAGAATCAATAACTATGTTTAATGGCTTTTTTGTAATCACATAAGAATGAACATTAATCCCTAAAGTAGAAACACATGCATCAGCAACTTGTAAATGTCTTACTAATATTTCTTTTTCAATGGCTGAATCAAAAATTATCCCAATTTTCTGTTGCTTTACCCTTTTTAAAGCGATTTCTCCTTTAGCAAGTCGGTCTAAACTATAACCCTCAACATAAAAAATATTTTTATCTTTTTCAGAAAGAGTACCGCCATTCATAACATTTGGATGAGTAATTAAACATCCACTTGCCGATGCTAATAATTTAGCGGTAGGAAGTGCATCCCCAGCAAAACCTCCTACTTCACAACCAATACCAGTTGGAACAATGAATATTGTTGGTGAATTTTCCATTATTAAAAATATTTCAATTTATATTTTTTAATTAGCTAAGACAGCTTTAATTTTAAGTTTTTTTGTTCCAAAAGAGTCAATAGAATTTTGAATATCAACAATTGACCATCGAATTAAATCACCTTTTTTTTCTAAATTTGCAATGATAAATTCCCTTAAATTTTTTAATTTTATTGAAACTGGCCAATCTAAATAATAATCAACTGAACTTAATTTCATTTTTGATATTTACCAAATTGATCATTATATAAATCATCTTCGACTTCTTTACCAATAACAATATTCAAATCTGACTTGGGGTATGCTACACACAAAAGTGCAAAGCCCTTTTCCCGTAAATCATCATTTAATCCCATAGCATCTTCCTGATCTACGGATCCTTCCAATATCATGGATGCACAATCTGTACAAACTCCTGAACAACAACTACTTGGTAAATCTATTCCATTCATTTTTGCCGCTGAAATAATATCTTGATCTTCAGAACATAAAAAACTAAAAGTCTTTTGCTCAAATTGAACTTTGATATTGTATTCAGGCATATCCTAAATCTTATTGCTAAACTGCTGAACCTCCTACAACTTCTAATATTTCTTGAGTAATAGCTGCTTGTCTGGCTTTGTTATAGGTTAGATTCAAAGTACTTGCTAATTCTTTAGCATTATCACTCGCATTATTCATAGCAGTCATCCTGCAAGCGAGTTCTGAAGCTGCCGACTCTTGAAGAGCTCTTAGTACCTGATTCTGTAAATATAATGGTAATAACGAATCTAATAGTTGATCAGGACTTTGTTCAAAAACAATATCTGATGGCAACTTCTCTGAATCACTTTTTTCAATATTTGATTTTTCAACAAGTAACTTACTATCTTTTGTAGTCAACCTAAAAATTTCATCGTTTTCCTCAGCAATTCCTTGAGGGTCAAGTGGCAATAGTGTTTGAACGACAGGGGCACAGCTAACTAAAGTGATGAATTTCGTGTAAATAATTTCCACCCTATCAGAATTTTCTGAAAGAAATTCAGCTAAAATCTCATTTGTAACTCCTTCAGAGTCCTTGACTGTGGGTACCTGTTCTAGTTCTTTGAAAGTACTTTTAATTACATATCTATCCTTTCTATTTTGAAAATATCCAATAGCTTTCTTCCCTACCAAAATTAAATTTGGCTGATACCCTTGTTTGACTAATTCTGCGTATCTTATTTCTACCTTTTTTATAATATTTGTATTGTAACCACCGCATAAACCTCTATCCGCAGTTATACAAACCAAGGAGATACTCTTTACTTCTCTCTTGGATAATAGAGGAGAGTCGACAGCCTCAAATTGTACTCTAGATTGAATATTTTCTAAGACTCGTGCAAGTTTATCTGCAAAAGGTCTACTCTTAAGAACTTGATCTTGAGCTCTCCTAACTTTTGCAGCTGCAACAAGTCTCATGGCCTCCGTTATTTTTCTTGTATTTTTAACGGAAACGATTCGATCTCTAATCTCTTTAAGATTTGCCATGGTATCTCCTAAATAAATTTAAACTGTGGCAAGCATTGATGATTTAACTTCATTTATCACCTCTTTTAGTGTCGCTTCTAATCCATCATTTAATTTCTTTTCTTTAAGAATCTCTTCTATAAATTCTGCTTTATTTAACTTTAGGTATTCCCTAAGTTCAGTTGCAAATTTAGTAACATCTTCAACAGGAACCTCATCAATAAGACCTTTAACTCCTGCATAAACAACTGCAACTTGTTCTGCAAGGTTCAGCGGAGAGAATTGAGGTTGCTTTAATAACTCTCTTAGTCTTTTGCCTCTTTCAAGTTGTTGCTGAGTTGCTTCATCAAGATCAGATGCAAATTGAGAAAAAGCAGCTAGTTCATCAAACTGTGCGAGTTCTAATTTTAAAGTTCCTGCAATTTTTTTAATTGCTTTTGTCTGAGCGGCTCCTCCAACACGGCTAACAGAAATACCAACATTAATAGCTGGTCTTAATCCTGAGTTAAATAAATCTGCACTCAAGAATATTTGTCCATCTGTAATTGAAATAACATTAGTTGGAATGTAAGCCGAAACGTCCCCTGCCTGAGTTTCAATAATTGGAAGAGCTGTCATAGAGCCCCCTCCCATAGCATCAGAAAGTTTTGCTGCTCTTTCTAACAATCTACTGTGTAAGTAGAAAACATCTCCTGGATAAGCCTCTCTTCCTGGTGGTCTTTTTAAAAGAAGAGACATTTGTCTATAAGCCTGAGCTTGTTTTGTTAGATCATCATAAATAACAAGTGTTGCTTTACCCTGATACATAAAATGTTCAGCAATTGCTGCACCGGTATAAGGTGCTAAGTACTGTAAAGCAGCTGGTTCTGAAGCTCCTGCACTAACTACGACTGTATAATCTAGGGCTCCTCTCTCTCTTAAGACCTCTACGATGTTTGCTACTGATGCTGACTTCTGACCAATAGCTACGTAAACACAAACTACGTCTTGACCTTTTTGGTTGATTATTGTGTCGATAGCAATTGCAGATTTTCCAGTTTGTCTATCACCAATAATTAATTCTCTTTGACCTCTTCCAACAGGAATCATTGCATCAATAGATGTGATACCTGTTTGCATTGGTTCATGCACTGATCTTCTCTTGATTATTCCAGGAGCCATTTCTTCAATCAATCTAGTATCACTTGTTGGAATTTCCCCTTTCCCATCTATTGGTTGTCCGAGAGGGTTAACAACTCTCCCCTGCATTGCTTCACCAACTGGAACAGATGCGATTTTACCTGTGGACTTAACGTTACTTCCTTCTTGGACACCAAGTGCCTCTCCCATTAAAACGGCTCCAACATTATCATCTTCAAGATTTAAAGCTATACCTTCGGTACCATCCTCAAATTCCAATAACTCACCTGCCATGACCTGATCTAAGCCATATATTCTTGCAATGCCATCACCGATTTGCAGAACAGTTCCTACATTGCTAACACTTACAGATTGGTCATAATCAGTTATTTGTTGTTTTAAGATTGAACTGATTTCATCAGGGCGTATAGATACCATGGATTTAAGAATTTAAGGTTGATTTAAAAGTTACTTGGAAAGAGATAAGCCAAGTTTTCTTATTTGTGAAGCAAGAGAAGCATCAATTACTTTTGATCCTACACTGGCGACGAAACCACCAATAAGAGATGGGTCGATTTTAGTTACAAGTTCTAATTTTTCTGTTCCAGCAATATTGATGATCTTTTTGGTAATTAAACCTTTCTGTTCATCAGTAAGCTCGACTGCAGAAGTAACAGTTGCCAAAGCAATATTACTATTTTCTCGGTAAATCTCTAAAAACCTATCAAGAATTGAAGTAAGGATTCCAATTCTTTGCCTATCGGCCAATAATTTTAAGAAATTCAGTAAAGAAGAATTAACCTTATTTGAAAAAATTTCAATAATGATTTTCTTCTTAGCATCTGTCTCTAAAATGGGAGAGGATAGTGCCTTCTCCAATTCAGGGGAATCATTTATTAATTCCAAGAGTTGTTTAACCTCAGAAACCATCTCTTCAGTTTGCGAATTTTCATTCACAACTTGAAGTAATGCCTCTGCGTATGGTGTAGTAACTGAATTTAAAAGTGGCATTAGTTCACCTCAATATTGTTAATTGATTGAGTTACCAAATTTTCTTGTGTTGTTTTATCAAGTCGATTTGGGAGAGAATCTAAAGCTTTCTTAATTGCCAGTTCAACAGCTTCTTTTCGAAGTTGAGAAATTGCTCTGGATGCTTCAGAGCTCTCATCAGAGATTGCACTTTGTTTAATTCGTGCCATCTCCTCTATCGCTTTTTTCTCACTTTCCATTCTGATTGATTCAGATCTTTTAAGGGAATCTGCTTTTATTTGAGAAGCTTTTTCTTCTGCTGAAGATAAATCTTTCTTCGCCTTTTCTAAAGCTTGAGTTGCATTTAGGAGTCGATCTTCAGCATCTTTTAATTCAAGAAGGATTCCTTCTCTCCTTTTTTGAAGCATTTTACCTAGGAAACCAGGCAAAAATTTATAAAGACCGAAAACTACTACAGCCCAATTAAGGATATTAGTTTCGAATAAATTGAAGTTCAATCCAAAACCTTCTGTAGCTAAAAGAGTTAAATTCATTTTTCTAGAATCAATCTATTAACAATAAGTTCGCTTAGATCATCAGCCTGTTTAGAAAGTTGATCACGAGCAGCAGACGTCTGACTTTCAATTTCTAGTCTTGCTTTTTCTTTTGAAGCATTTGCTTCATTGTTAGCAAGTTCTAGTGCTTCTTTATAAAGCTTGTCAGACTCATTCTCAGCTTCGCTCACAATTCTTTGGGCTTCTGTACGAGCACTTTGAAGCTGAGTTAATAAATCAGCTTCTAATTTTTTAACCTCAGAAAGTTTATTTTTGGCCTCAATAATATTATTACTTACAAACTTTTCTCTTTTTTCTACAACATTGCCAACAGGCTTAAAAAAGAGAGAATTTAATATGTAAGTAAGCGCAACTACTTGTATCGCCATTAGTGGCAAAGTGGCATTTATATCAAATAATCCACCTTCTGTAGCACCAAAAAAATTAAAGGCCAACATATGATTCAGTTGAAGTTAAAAAATTAAATTTAAATATTGCTAATAAGGATTAGAAGCAATATTAACTTTTAGGAAAAAGGATTCGCAAAAAGTAGTACCAAAGCCACAACTAATCCGTAAATTGTTAATGACTCCATGAAAGCGAAAGATAAAAGAAGAGTTCCTCTGATTTTACCTTCAGCTTCTGGTTGACGGGCAATACCCTCAACAGCACCTTGAGCTGCGTTACCTTGTCCAAGACCTGGGCCAATAGCACCTAGACCAACTGCTAAACCAGCAGCTACAACTGATGCAGCGGAAGTAATCGAATCCATAATTTTGAAATAAAGAGCTTAATACTTGTGATAATCTTTGTTGTCATACACGCTTGGACATCCTTTGTTTTAAGAATGGGTCTGATATTTTCAGACCTACGCGATTAGATATTTTGCCAGATTACAGACCCTTTGTAAAAGCGTCTGAATGTATTAGAAGACAGCTAATGATGTTCTTCAACAGCTTCTCCAATGTAGTAGGCCGCTAAAGTTGCGAAAATCAATGCCTGAATTGCACTAGTAAATAATCCTAGGAACATAACAGGTATTGGGAGAATTAGCGGAACTAAAAAGACTAGAACACCAACAACAAGTTCATCAGCCAAAATATTTCCAAATAGCCTGAAAGAGAGTGATAAAGGTTTCGTAAAGTCCTCTAGAATTTTGAAAGGAAGCATAATTGGAGTTGGGTGAACATAGTATTCGAAGTATCTCCAACCCTTATTGCTTAAACCTGCATAGAAATAAGAAAGTGAAACCAATAAAGCCAAGGCTATAGTTGTATTGATATCTGCAGTAGGTGCTCCTAATTCTCCACTTGGTAACTTAATCAATCTCCAAGGAATTAAAGCTCCTCCCCAATTACTAACAAAGACGAATAAAAATAAAGTACCTATAAATGGCATCCAATCTCTATAAACTTTTTCACCTATTTGCGTCCTAGCAAGATCTCTTATGTAATCCCAGAGGAACTCAAGCAAGTTTTGAAGGCCTTTAGGATCATTTTCCATTTTTTTAGTTCCTAAAGAAATAAAAACTAATAACGCTCCTAATAAAATCCAAGATGTTAAAAATACCTGCCCATGAAGTCTGATATTTCCAATTTGCCAATAAAGATGTTGACCAACTTCTAATGCTGCAAAATTTGTTAGCAAGGAATTAAAAAACATTTGTTTTGAATAAAAAAATTTACTTAAGAACGTGAAAAATAAAGAATGAGTGAAGGCTTATAAATGAAAAAACCTATCATTGCAGGAAAAATATCCAAAGATCCTAGCTTGCTCGCAAAAATAAAGAGGCAAACTGGAACTAATAGTTGCAATTTTGATACACCTGATGATTCTTTACCAAGTTTCCCTATACTTTTGGCAAGCAAACGTAGGTAAAAAATGCCGGCAATTGCACCTATAAAAATACTAAAACCAAAAGTAAATCCTAGAAAAATTCCAGTTATTGATGCTAATAAAATAGAAACAATAAAAGTAATTCCAAAAATTGTTAATTGCAATTTTGTGTATTCATCATTTTGAGAAAGCAAATTATCTATTTGATTGGCAATGCCAGATTTACTTTCTTTGATGATCGAATTATTCAGGGATTGAGGAAATTGAACATTCTCATTAGAAGGATGCTCAAGTTTTTTTCTATTTGAGTCCACTGATGTGAACATAGTTTAGAAACCCCTCTGAATGGTTTTAAGTAAGTATATAAACTCACGGAATCTATCACGGAGAGGTGCCTTTTAGCTAGTTTTTTTTTATAAAAAATTAATTCTTAAGATTTATGATGAATCTGTAGACCATTTTTTACTTTATTCTTCAAAAATAAAATTTATGAAAAGTCATCTTTTTAATTGCTTTAACACTTTAAAACGTTAATAAAAGACTTGGCAAAATCTCAATTAAACGTCTCAATAGTACATATACATCTAAAAAATTGGAGATAAGTCAAGAAAAAATAAAATATAAAAGAATTTCTAAAAGAAAAAAAACCTTTAGTTCTAATTACAAAAAAAATTTCAGCAATTTAACAGAGTCTATATTTCCCTTACCTTGGGCGATATGGCCTTATGAAGCAAAAATCCTCATTGTCATCATTGGAATTTGGTCAATATTAGGAATATGCATACTAGGATCATCAAGTTGGTGGGTGGCTAGTAGGGAAATGGGAAATTGGGCTTACTTCTTAAAAAAACAAATCATTTGGACAATTCCAGGAATTGGTTTATTTTATTTCGTACTTAATACAAACATTAGAAATCTTTTAAAGTTTTCAAGAATTATTTTTTATATTTTATTCTTTTTGATTTTCCTTACCAATCTTACTGGAATTACAGTTAATGGATCTTCAAGATGGCTAGTGCTTGGCAATTTACGTCTGCAGCCATCTGAATTAATTAAACCTTTTCTAATTCTAGAAGCTTCTAATCTTTTCGCACATTGGAATCTAATAAAGAATGATAAAAAATTACTTTCAATAATATCCTTTGGTTTATTAATTTTATTAATATTAAAACAGCCTAATTTAAGTACTGCATCATTAACTGGAATTCTTCTTTGGGTAATGGGTTTATGTGGAGGAGTAAAACTTAGCTCTCTTTGCTCAT